>JBILPY010000571.1:0-3430 GCA_044373575.1 Prosthecobacter sp.
CGAAGTATGCTGAGTTCCATCGCCTGAGTTCGCACCTCGCGCGATACACGCAGAGACCGGTCGGCATCGTGCTCGGGCTGCCTTTGTTTGAGGAGCTTTTTAATGAGCGCTGGTATGCGGATCTCGGCGGCGGTTTGCTGGAGGCCTTCGGGCGGCTCTTCAAAAATCAGGTCCGCCTTTATGTCTATCCCGTCGGTGATCCCATCACCGGGAAACTCCGCACCGGAGCGCAGGCAAAGGTATCTCCCCATCAGATGCATCTGCTGCGTTACCTGCTCGATACTGGCAGCGTGCGCATCATCGAGGAATGCCTCGACGACTGCGTCTTTATCTCCAGTGCCAACGTCCGCCAGATGCTGCGGGATGGGAATCCCGACTGGAAATCATATGTGCCTGAGATCGTGCTCAAGCACGGACCGTGGGCGGCGTAGCAGACAGGCGGGAGGAAGAGAGTCCCGCCTGGACATTCGGGACGTATGGAGTAGCTCGAAAACCGCTTTCCACACTCCCCGCTCCTAGATCCATGCGCATAGAACTCGTTAACACCGGCGACGAACTCCTCCTCGGCGACACCATCAATACCAACGCTGCCTGGCTCGGCCAGCAGATCGCTGCGCTTGGGCTCATGGTCTCGCGGCATCTTGTGGTGTCGGATGGCGCGGTGATCAAAGAAGCCATGGCCGAAGCCGCATCGCGCTCGGATGTGGTGCTCGTCTCCGGCGGGCTCGGTCCGACGAATGACGACCTCACGCGTGAGTCCGTGGCGGAGCTGCTCGGACTGCCGATGGAGCTGAATGAAGGCATCAAATCGCATCTCGAAGCCTTCTTTGCGAAGCGAAATCGCGTCATGTCCGCCTCGAATCTCAAGCAGGCCATGGTGCCTCGTGGAGCCATCGTTTTGGACAATCCGTTCGGCACGGCTCCGGGGCTTTATTTCCCGGCTGAACTGAGTCACTCGCGTGGCTGGAACACTCATTTCTTCCTCATGCCCGGTCCGCCGCGTGAGCTGAAGCCGATGATGGAAACGCTCGTCGAGCCGCGCCTCCGCACGCTGCTGCCGGATGGTGCCAGCCGCAGCATTCGTTACTTCAAAGTCACCGGCCTCGGCGAATCCGACATCGTGGAGCGCGTGGAGAAGAAGCTCGAAGCCATCCCCGATCTCATCCTCGGCTACTGCATCCGTCAGGGCGATGTGGATGTGCGCCTTTCCGGCCAGCCTGAGCCCGTGGCCATCGGCGAAGCCATCGTGCGTGAGCATCTGGGCGACTACATCGTGTCCACAGATCGACGTCTCATCGAGGAGGTCATCGTCCAAACACTTGCCGAGCGTGGGCAATGGCTCTCCACGGCGGAGTCCTGCACCGGCGGCTTCCTTTCCAATCGCATCACCGATGTCAGCGGAGCCTCGCGGGTCTTTGGTCATGGCTTCATCACCTATGCCAATGAGGCGAAGCAAAAGCATCTGGGTGTGCCTGCGGATCTGCTGGAGCAGCATGGAGCGGTGAGTGAACCCGTAGCTCGGGCGATGGCTGAAGGCGCGCTGGCGACTTCGGGTGCCGATCATGCACTCGCCCTCACGGGCATCGCCGGTCCGTCTGGCGGCTCGGAGGACAAACCTGTTGGCACCGTCTTTGTCGGTCTGGCTTCGAAAGATGGCAGGACCGTGGTGAAGAAGTTCTTCTATCCCGGCACACGGGATCGCTTCAAGCTGCTCTCCAGTCAGGCGGCGCTCGACATGCTGCGTCGTCGGTTGTTGGGGCTGAAGCTTGATTGATGGTTCCATGCTGAAACATGGAACCTGAACCTTGAATCCCGGTTCGGCGCATCGAACATCCGCAACCTTGCCTCCCAACCGCGCCAGACTCGCTCTCCTCTTCTTTTTCACCGCGATGCCCATGGGCATCTGGAATGTGCCGCTGGCGAATGTCTTCGCCGCGTATGGAAAAGGCCACCTCGTGCCCTGGGTGCTGGCGACGACTGCGGTGGCTGCGTTTATCTCGCCGCTGTTCGTCGGAGCCTTGGCAGATCAGCGTATGGCTCCGATCCGGTTGCTACGCTGGCTGGCGGGGCTCACCGGATTCACGCTGACGATGACCTGCCTGTCTCTGCACTGGCGGCTGAGTGATCCTGTCGTGCTCATGTGCGCGCAGGTTCAGGCGCTGGTGTCCATGCCGGTGTGGAGCATCGCCAGCAGCTTCGTGTTTTCCCAGCTTCAGGATGCGAAGCGTCAGTTCGGGCCTCTGCGTGCCTGCGCCACGTTTGGCTGGATGGTGGGCTGCTGGCTCATCAGCTTCGTGCTGCATTCGGATGCTTCGATCATGGCGGGGTTTACGGCGGCCTGCCTTTGGTTCGTGGTCGTTGGGATGACTTTCATGCTGCCTGCGGTCGCGCCTGTGGATGCGCAGGAACATCGGAGCTGGCGGCAGATTCTCGGGCTGGATGCACTCGATCTGCTGAAGCATCGGGATCACCGCATCGTCTTCATCACGGCGGCGCTTTACTGCATTCCGCTGGCGGCATTTTATCCCTACACGGCGCTGCAACTGAAGGAGCTGGAAGTGAAAAATATCTCCGCAGTGATGTCGCTAGCGCAGACGACGGAGATCCTCGTCATGCTGGTGCTTTCGGGCGTGATGACGCGCTTCCGGCTGAAGTGGATCTTCTTCTCCGGCATCTTCATCTGCGTGATCCGCTACGGCATGAATGCCATGAACACGGAAGGTTGGATCATGCTCGGCACCACGCTTCATGGACTGGCCTTCACGCTCTACTTCATCACCACGCAGATCTATCTGGAGGAACGCATCGATCCGAAGTGGCGCGTGCGTGCGCAGGCTTTGTTGGCGCTGCTGATGAGCGGTGTCGGGAATCTCGCAGGCTACCTCGGCGGAGGCTGGTGGCATCACGCATGTCAGGTGGATGGCAAGACAGATTGGTCACGCTTTTGGTGGGGCGAAACAGCGCTCACGGCGGTGGTGTGTGTTTTCTTTGTCCTCGCGTATCGCGGGCGACGCGCGGTGGTGTGATCACACGAGCCGACGCCAGGGCAGTCGCTCCAGCACATCGCCGAAACCAAGCCCGCCGCCGCTGAGATCCGGCTTTAACATGCCTCCGGGAGAGCTCACTCGCTCAAAGAAACCATCCTCTTCAAACAAGTGCTGGGTGCAGAGTCCACACAGTCCCACACGATCTCCGATTTGCTCGCGGGCGAGTGCTGCTTCGTATGCCGCAAACATCTGACCAAGCGCGTGATCCATCGCTGAGGTGAGCATCAGTGGATGCTGCGGATGTCTCTCCGCCACGATGCGCCAGTCACGACGCGCGGGTTTCACGACCACAGCAGAAAAGCCGGTGCTGCCATCGCGCCAGCCTTTGTCGAGAGCCAGCTTCACGCCCCAGCGCTGCTGTACCTGTTGCCAAGCGGCGGCAT
>JBILPY010000572.1:0-3428 GCA_044373575.1 Prosthecobacter sp.
TCATCGACATTCAGCTTGTGATGAAGGATCGCACCTTGCCCATCCGCATGGTTTACAGCGTGCCAACGATCAAGCTGGTCGTCGGCAACGGCACGACATCGACAAACACCAGCGGTTCAGCCAACAGCAACTCCACCAATCAAAACAATCAAGGTGGTGGCGGCAACAACGGCGGAGGTGGAAACCAGGGAGGGGGTCGCCCCGGAGGGGGTGGACCCGGGGGCGGACGCCCCGGTGGGGGTGATGGCGGAGGTCGTCCCGGCGGAGGTGGCCCTGGAGGGCCGGGTGGCCCCGGAGGCAATCAAGGCGGTGGTGGACGCCCAGGTGGCGGCTCGCCCGGAGGTGTGCAAAGCACTGGCAGCAGCAGCTCAAGCCAAGCTGGCGGTGGTCGTTGATACTCTTTTTGTCCCATGACGCTCACTTCCAACCCATGCGCCTCGCACCGCGCCAGCAAAGTAGCCTTCTTTCTCCCGCAAGAAGAGCCGCAGACTCACGACCACACGCACAGCCCACGAGACTCCTCGCATCCGCCCGGCGAATCACCTCCTCAGCTCATCTCGCAGGAGCGAGATGGCTACTTTGCTTCGCGTCTCCGCGTCTCTCAAAAAGGCTCCGCGCTCATGCTCATGATCTGGGCCCTACTGCTCATGTCCATGGTCGTCATGGGCCTCGCTCAATTCCTCAACTACAGCGCCTCCGAAGCGATCATCGATGCCGCCGAATTCCGTGCCCTGCACATGGCCGAAAGCGGTCTGGCCGTGGGTCTGCATCCCGACATGCGCCGAGGTGATAAAGCCCTCAAGCAGAAGGTCGGCACCGACAGCGGCTTCGATGTCGTCATCAACTACGAAGGCGCACGCATCCCCATCAATCTCGTCACCGATGAACGCCTCCGTGAAGCCATCTACGATCTCTTCATGCGCTGGGGTCTGAATGGCGATGAGGCGGCCATCGTCACCGAATCCCTCGCCGACTGGGTGGACAGCAACAAGGATGCCCGCTCCAACGGTGCCGAAACCGAGTATTACGAAGGCCTTGGCGTCTATGATCTGCCCCGCAACACCGGCTTCACTCACACGGATGAAATGCTCCTCGTGCGTGGCATGGGCGTCGTGGATCGCCTGAAGCCCGACTGGCGCGAGTTCTTCTCCGTCTATGGCGATGGCACCATCGACCTGCGCACCGCCTTCAAAGAAACCCTCATCGCCGTCTCCGGCGCAGCCGAAAAGGATGTCGAGAGCTACATCCTCAAGCGTGACGGAGCCGATGGCATCCCTGGCACCGAAGATGACCAGCGTATCTCCGACAGCGAAGCCTTCCGCCTCCTCAATATTACTGGCGACAACGCCCGCAGCCTCCAAGGCATCCTCACCAGCGATGACGACCTCCGCCGCATCACCAGCACTGGCTACGTCGGCGATAAGAGAAAGCAGATCATCGTCGTCGCCCGACGCGGAGAAGACCGCTCTTTGACCTATCTGGCGCGTATTGAGGAATAAGCGTGTCGTTCATGACACCCGAAACTTAGTCGTTCGGTTTTCGTCATTCGTCATTTGCCCGTCCTCTGCATCTCGACACGCTCCAGACAGCCATTCCGTCCTCCCCACTGCCTCCCCCATGATCGCCTGGTTCGCCCGAAATCACGTCGCCGCCAATCTTCTGATGCTGGCGGTGATGACTGCGGGCGCATGGACCTTGTATCAGGATAAAATCCCGCTGGAGGTCTTCCAGGACATGCCGTCCCGATACATCTCGGTGAATGTCCCCTACCCCGCCTCATCGCCGGAGGAAACGGAAGAAACCATCGTGCTGAAGATCGAGGAAGCCATCCAGCAGGTGGGCGGCATCAAGCATGTCAACAGCACCGCGGGCAGCAGCGGCGGGAGTGTTTTCATCGAGGTGAATGAGGACGACGATCCCCGCCGCGTGATGGAGGACGTGAAGATCCGAGTCGATGCCATCTCGAACTTCCCAGCGCTCGCCGAGAAGCCGATCATCCAGCTCGACGACAGCTTCCACAGCGTCATCACCGTCATCCTCAGCGCCGACATGGCGGAGCGCGATCTCAAGCGCCTCGGCGAGCAGACTCGAGATGAGCTCGCCTCCCTGCCAGGCATCTCGCACGCGGACATCACCGGCATCCGCAATGAAGAAATCGCCATCGAGATCTCCGAAGATCAGCTCCGCAAATACGGCCTCACGCTCGAATCCATCAGCCGGAGCATACGAGAGAATGCCATCGACATGCCTGCGGGTGTCGTGCAGACGGAGGCGGGCGATGTCTCCCTGCGAACCCGAGGCCGTGCCTACACGGGCGAGGACTACGCACGCGTCCCGCTCGTCATCCGCGCCGATGGCAGCAAGGTCACGCTAGGCGAGATCGCCAAGATCATGGACGGCTTCACGGAGAATCCGCTCGTCACAAGATTGAATGGCCGCCGTTGCGTCATGATCAGCGTCATGCGCGAGGGCAAACAAAACGCCATCACCATCGGTGAGCGCGTCAAAGCCTACATCGAGGAGATGAACAAGAAGCTCCCCGGTGGCGTGCGGCTCGACTACTGGAATGACCGCTCGAAGATCGTGAAGGGCCGAATCGACCTGCTCATGCAGAATGCCCAGAGCTGCCTCATCCTCGTCTTCATCTGCGTCGGCCTTTTCCTTCGCCTCGAAGCCGTCATCTGGGTCGGTGTCGGCATGGTCATGAGCTTCCTCGGAGCCATCGCACTGATGCCTTACCTGGACATCTCGATCAATCTGTCCTCGCTGATGGGTTTCATCCTCGTGCTTGGCATCGTCGTCGATGACGCCATCGTCATCTCCGAGCACTGCGACCACCTCCGCACCACCACGGGCATGAGCCCGCTGGAGGCCGCTATCGCCGGCACACGACGCATGGCCGTGCCCATCACCTTCGGCGTGCTCACCACCGTCATCGCCTTCCTGCCGATGGCCATCGACTCCTCGGATTGGGGATCCATGTTCAAGCCCATCGCGCTGATCTTTATCACCGTGATGCTCATCGCACTGGTCGAAACAAAGCTCATCCTTCCCAGCCATCTCGCGCATCCTTTCCTCGGCCGTGCAGGTGACATGCTCGCCCCCATCCACCGCACTTCAGATGGAGCGCTCCAATGGTTCGTGCGCACCGTTTATGCGCCCGCCATTCGCCTCAGCGTGAATCATTGCTACACCGTGCTGGCTATCCTATTCGGCGGACTCGCGATCATCGCGGGCTTGTTCTTCGGCGGGCGCATCCCGACCACCTACTTTCCGCGCGTCGCGAGCGAGCGAATCGACTGTCGTCTCACGATGCTTGATGGCACACCCGTCGAGGTCACAGAGAAGCATATCGAGCGCATCTACAACATCGCCCTGGAGATGCAGAAGGAGTATGTCGGCCCCGATGGTCGTAGCGTGGTGAAGCA
>JBILPY010000791.1:0-3424 GCA_044373575.1 Prosthecobacter sp.
GGCTCATCAGCTATCTATCCACGCCGGGCGGCCGCGTCCCGGCCTACCTTTGTATTCCGAAAAAAGCTCTGGCGGGAAAAGCCGTGCCCGCCGTGCTCTGCCTACACCCCACAGAGAACAACATCGGCCATAAAGTCGTCGTCGGACTCGGCGGCAAGCCGCACCGGCAATACGCCTCCGAACTGGCCGAGCGCGGCTACATCACCCTCGCGCCCAGCTACCCCCTGCTGGCGAAGTATCAGCCGGATCTGAAGGCGCTCGGCTTCACCAGCGGAACCATGAAGGCCATCTGGGACAACATCCGCGGGCTTGATCTGCTGGAGTCGATGCCCGAGGTGAAAAAGGACGTCGGCTTTGCCACCATCGGTCACTCCCTCGGCGGGCATAACAGCATCTTTACCGCCGTGTTCGACACACGCTTGAAGGTCATCGTCTCCAGTTGCGGCTTTGATTCCGTGCTGGACTACTACGGCGGCAACATCAAAGGCTGGGTGCAGGAGCGCTACATGCTGAAGATGGGCGACTACCTTGGGCATCCACAGGACGTTCCGTTTGATTATTACGAGCTCATCCCCGCGCTGGCACCTCGTCGTGTCTTTGTGAATGCGCCGATGAAGGATGCAAACTTCAAATGGGACAGCGTGGACCGCATCGCCGCCACCGCAGTCCCGGTCTTCAAGCTTTACCGTGCGGAAGAAAACCTGACCATCCGCCATCCGGCCAGTGATCACGATTTCCCGGATCTCGAACGCTACGAGGCGTACGAGGTGATCAGTCAGGTGCTCGGAACGCCGTAGAAAGTCATGTTTGTTCCGGCAGGAGGCTGGGAACTTGGCTGCAATCTTTGATTCATCGGGGCCTAAGCTAGGGTTTATCATCAGAAGCGGCTTCGATGACAGAAGCAGGTGGGTGAACGATCATCGTGGGGAGAGTCTGGTTTTCCTACTTGCCACCACTCCCGCACTCCTGATAATGCGCGCCCCAATCCGCACCCCCATGAGCGCCTCCTCCACCCCCGAATTTTCCTTTGAACAGGCCATGGAGCGCCTGGAGGAAATCGTGGGCAGCATGGAGTCTGACCGCATGCCTCTGGATGAGATGGTGAGTTCCTACGAAGAGGGTATGAAGCTGCTCCAGCGCTGCCGCCAGCGGATCGAAAACGCCCGCTACCGCATCGAGAGCATCAGCCTCAAGGTGGATGGCAAGGCAGAACTGGCCGCCTTCGAGCCAGGCAAAGACGAACCTGCCGCCGAGGATAAATCGAAGACTGCCGCCCGCCGCCGCCCCGCTGCCCGCCCTGAAACCGAGGATGTCGGCAATGAAATCCGACTTTTTTGACACTGACTAACACGTGGATACTGCCCTGCCTCCCCTCACCTGCCCTGCCGACCTGAAAGCTCTGCCGCTCGAAAAGCTGCCAGACCTCGCAGAGAAGATCCGCCAAACCCTGATCGAGACCCTCGCCGAAACCGGCGGACATCTCGGGCCGAACCTCGGTGTCGTGGAGCTCACGCTCGCAATGCACCGCGTCTTTGACACGCCAAAAGACAAGTTTGTCTTCGACGTGGCGCACCAGGGCTACGTCCACAAGATGATCACTGGCCGCTGGGACAAGATCCACACCATCCGCCAGTATCAGGGCCTCAATGGCTTCCTGCTGCGCAGCGAAAGCAAGCATGACTGCTACGGCGCGGGCCATGCAGGAACCTCTGTCAGTGCGGCGCTTGGCATGGCCACGGCGCGTGATTTGAAAGGTACGGACGAGCACGTCGTCTGCGTCGCTGGAGATGCCGCCTTTACCTGCGGACCTGTCTTTGAAGCGCTGAACAATGTCTCCGCGCATACGAAGAAGCTCATCATTGTCCTGAATGACAACGAGTGGAGCATCGATAAAAACGTCGGCGCCATGGCGGGCTACTTCAATGCCATCGCCACTCATCCCGGCTTCGCCAATCTGCATGAGAAGGCGGCGAAGTTCGTCGAGTTCATGCTCGGTGACGGCGTGCGCAAGCTGGCCGAACGCGTGGAGAAGACGGCGAAAGGTCTACTCCTCCCCCAAAGCGAAGGCCCGCACAACCGTAGCACGATGTTTGATGAGTTCGGCATCCGCTACTACGGCCCCATCGACGGACATAACCTGCCGCTGCTGATCCAGACCTTTGATTTCCTGAAGAATCAAAACGAGCCCGTCATCCTGCATGTGCTCACGGAGAAGGGCCGTGGTTACAAGCCCGCGCTGGAAGATCCGCTGAAGTTCCACGGCCTCGGCAAATACAAGGTCGAGACGGGCGAGACTGCCGCCACGGACAAGCCCACCTACTCGCAGATCTATGGCCGCAGCGTCACGGACTTTGCCAAGGAGGACAAGAGTATCGTCGCCATCACCGGAGCCATGCCCGGCGGCACCGGCCTGATCGTTTTCAAAAAGGAAATCCCCGAGCGCTACTTCGATGTCGGTATCGCTGAGGAGCACGCAGCGCTCTTTGCATGCGGCCTCGCCACGCAGGGTCTGCGCCCTTTCCTGACGATCTACTCCACCTTCATGCAGCGCGCCTTTGACATGATCGTTCATGACATGGCCATCCAGAATCTGCCAGTGCGCCTGTGCATGGACCGCGGGGGCCTCAGCGGTGACGACGGCCCGACGCATCACGGACTCTTCGACATCGCCTACCTGCGCGGCATTCCCGGACTCGTCCACATGCAGCCGAAGGACGAAGACGAGTTCGTCGATATGCTCTGGACCATGGCGAACTATGACAAAGGCCCCATCGCCATCCGCTATCCGCGTGGCAATGGCCCTGGTGTCCCGCCCAAGCCGAAGCCCCAGCTTCTCGAAATCGGCAAAGCCGAATTCGTTGCTGATGGCAGCGATGTGGCACTGATCGGCCTCGGTGACATGTTCTCCATCGCCGAGCAGGCCAAAGCGCAGCTTGAGGCCAAAGGACTCTCCGTAGCCCTCATCAACCCGCGCTGGATCAAGCCGCTCGACGGCGCGCTCATCGCGCAGACCGCCGCGAAGGTGAAAGTCGTCTGCACTTTAGAAGACCACATCCTAATGAACGGCTTCGGCTGCGGCGTGGTGGAGCTTCTAAATGATGCTGGCATCAAGACACCGGTCGTCCGCATTGGCTGGCCGGATGAATTTGTCGAGCACGGCTCGCCCGCAGGTCTGCGCAAGAAACACGGCCTCACGGTGGAAAACACCGTCGAGAAAGTGCTCGCCAAGCTGGTCTGACCCAACCTTGGCGAATGATGAGCCGTATCCTTTCGCCAAGACAAAAAGATTGAAAACCAGCGCCGCTGCGGCCCGATTAGTCACCCCCCTCAGAAAACCCATGAAAAAACTAGCTGCCATCTCCGCCCTCTCCGTGTTTGCCATGCTCGCCTCCGCCCAGGACGACAGCGTCGCCGTTATCGAGCT
>JBILPY010000573.1:0-3413 GCA_044373575.1 Prosthecobacter sp.
ACGCTCGGGCAGCGCTCGTCCGGCAGCTACCGCACGATACGCGACTCCCTGGCCGGGCTCCTGAATCAGGATTCAGGAATCAAAAATCAGGAATCCAAGGAGTTTTGGGCGCTGAAGGATGTCTCTATTGAAATCAAGCGTGGAGAAGTGGTGGGTATCATCGGGCGCAATGGCGCAGGCAAAAGCACGCTGCTGAAGGTGCTCAGTCGCATCACTGAACCGACCACAGGTCGTGTGATTCTCGATGGTCGCGTAGCCTCGTTGCTCGAAGTCGGTACCGGTTTTCATCCTGAGTTGTCTGGTCGTGAGAACATCTTTTTGAATGGAGCCATCCTCGGCATGAGACGCGCGGAGATCCTCGCGCGCTTCGATGAGATCGTCGCTTTTGCGGAGATCGAGGAGTTTCTCGACACACCCGTAAAGCGCTACTCCTCCGGCATGTATGTGCGGCTCGCCTTTGCTGTGGCGAGTCACTTGCAGCCAGAGATCCTCGTGGTCGATGAAGTGCTCGCGGTGGGAGATGTCGCCTTTCAGCGGAAGTGCCTCCAGCGCATGGGCGAAGTGTCGCGCCAGGGCCTCACGATCCTGCTCGTCAGTCATCACATGCCGTCCATTCGTCGGCTTTGTCAGTCGGCCATCCTGCTTGAGTCAGGGCGCGTGGCTGCTCGCTCGGAGGATGTCGAAGCTGTGGTCCAGCGCTACCTCGGTGGTGGTGAGTCGGGTGCCGAGTCGTTCCCACCGAAGCGCTTGTTGCGTGGAGTCGAGCGTGACCGTGGAGAAGATGTCATTCTCGAGTCCATCACGCTCCGCAAAGCCGGTGCTGAGGCGGCGGTCTTCGAGCCTGGGGAAGACATGGAAGCATGTGTGCAGCTCGACACGCGTGGTCAGGTGTATGAGCACCTCGAGATCTCAGTCTTCATCAGCAGCAGTGCGGGAGATCGAGTGGCGACCTGCTTCTTTCGGCAGGCGAGTGATGAGTTTCTGCCCGAGCGAGGCAGCTTCAGTTGTTTCTGTGTATTTCCATGTCTGTGGCTGGGTGCAGGTGATTATTGGCTCGGCATCGGTGTCTCAAATAAAAGCGTGGCCTTGGATAAAGTAAGCAGTGCCATCCAATTCCGTATCCTCAGTCATGCCGTCTCCTCGGCCGGCTATCTGCAAGCACCAGCGCGTTGGCGAGTCGAACGTTAGGACCGTCCTCATGAGCAGCTTCACCGCCATCTGGCAGCGCCTGAAATATCGTGCTCTCTACCGGCTCATGCACCGCCGTGGTGGCTGGGTTTTTGATGGGCACAGCCTGGAGCCTCATGCCGCGCGCATCGGCGAACTCATCCGCACACTCGGTGTCACCTCCGCACTCGACTACGGCTGTGGGAAGGGGCGCCAGTATGAAGAAAAGAGGCTGCATGAGCTGCATCAGTGGGGATTTAAACCGATGCTCTATGATCCCGGCGTGCCCGGCTTCGCCACGCTGCCAGCGCAGACCTTCGATGCTGTTATTTGCACGGATGTGCTGGAGCATGTGCATGAGAGCCTGCTGCCCGATGTACTCGGTCAGATCTTCGCTCGTGGGAGAAAGCTCGTCTATCTCGCCATCTCCACGCGCCTCGCGGAGAAGCGGTTGCCCAATGGTGAAAATGCCCACTGCACCGTGCATGACGCCGACTGGTGGATGAACACGCTGAGAGCCCACCGCAGCACGCAGCATGTTGAAGTCAGCTTCCAAGGCGCGAAGGACGCCGCACCCGAGGTCCGCATTCTGAATCATGTCTGATCCGCTCGACATCTTCATTGGCTCTGGTGAGGCCAGCCTCATCGAACGCAAAGTGCTGGAGCACTCCATCCGCAAGCATTGCACGAACGTGGCTGTCCATGTCTATAATGGCACGCACGACACTGTCGAATGGGCGGATGGCCGACGCGAGCGGCTGAATACTCCGCTCGTCATCAAGTATGCGAACGTCACCGAGTTCTCGAACTTCCGCTGGTTTATCCCACGTCTCTGCGGGCATCGAGGACGCGCCATGTTCATCGACTCAGACATGGTCTGCCTCGCTGACCTCGGGCTCTTTGCCAGCATCGACATGAAAGGTGCTGCGATGATGGCCAAGGCGGACGCCTACAGCTCGAATGATACCCAGCCGCGCTGGGGCATGAGCATGACGCTGTTTGAAAATGAGCAGTGCCGTTTCGAGCCTGAGGCATGGTTTGAAGAGATCGCTGCCGGGAAGTACACGCTGACCGATCTGCATCAGATGACCGCCAGCTTTCAGCGACATCATCCTTATCAGCTTACGCCACTGCCGGCGGGCTGGAATGAGTTTGATCGGCATGAGCCCGGACACACGAAGCTCATTCACTATACCGGCCTCGGCACGCAACCGTGGAAGTTTCCGGGCCATCCAGCGGGTAACCTGTGGTTTCAATACCTTCGTGAAGCCATGAACGCCGGGCTCGTGACACCCGCCATGATCGACCAGCAAGTGCTGCGGAACTACGCGCGACGTGACCTCATGCAGGGGAACTTTACTTCCCTGCCAGCTCGGCTCATGCGCCACGCGAAAAACATGATCAAGGAGGTGCTCGGAAGATGAACACCCTGATCGCTGTAAATGGACCCACGCAACTCCTCAGTGCCGTGGTGGCACTGGAGGAACTCGCCCAGGGTTCGGAGGGGATGCACATCCTCGGGATCAATCTCCCACGTACCGTTTCATCCGAGCAGGATGAGGCACTCGTGGCTCTGATTCGAGCCTGTGCCGAAACACTTCATGCATGGGCTGCTGTCGTGGATCTGCGCACTTTGCCGCTGAGTCCAGGGCATGGGCTCCAGTTGCCCGATGGACGTGAGATCGAGATCGACAGCCTCTTCGTGAATCTCATGGAGATGCCCGAGAATCAGCGCCTCTTCTCCCAATGGCCCCAGGCGCAGCGCGTGTGCTATGGCGATGGGCTTGGCATCCATGCCGCGCTCTCCGACTTCATGGCAGATGCCGCCTGGCATGATCATGCACGTCGTGCGCTGGGCGTTTTCATCCCGCGTCTGCGTCCCTCACCCAGGCCTCAGAAGACACCGGGAGACATCGGCTGCTTCTTACTGGATGACCACGAGGCGCAAAAGCACTTCCGCGAAGTGCGCATGATCTCACCCGTGCGCTATCGGGCCAACTTCGAGCGCATGGCAGCCGCTCTTGAAGTCCCAGGCATCGAAGCATGGCTGGATCAACTGCCAGCAGACGGTGCGTGTGATGTCCTGCTGCTCACGAATCTCCCTGCGGGGGTGATCCATGCCGACTATGAAGTTCAGGCCTACCTGCGTCTGCTCGATGACGGTCCTGGTCAGCGCCCCTCCGCCATCCTCGTGAAGGCACATCCGCGTGGGCGTGCTGATTTCGTGAGCGAGCTGTCCGCCCATC
>JBILPY010000574.1:0-3412 GCA_044373575.1 Prosthecobacter sp.
GGACTGGCCGTGCTGCTTGAAGGCGATCTTCGGCCCCAGCAGATCACTGCGGTGGCTGCTGTCCATGAAGGCAAAGCGCTTGCCCTTCGTGTAGCTCTCCGGGATCGGTTTGCCGTTGAGCTTCGTGAGCAGCGGCTTGTGCTCAAACAGCTCCAACTGAGATGGCCCGCCTGCCATGAAAAGATAGATCACGTTCTTGGCCTTCGCGGGGAAGTGCGTCTTCTTCGGCAGCAGCGGGTTCTTGGCAGAAGGGGCAGCCATGAGCGAACTCAGCGCGATGGAGCCGACGCCGACGGAGCAGCGGCTGAAAAAGTGGCGGCGGGTGATGTCGCGGAGGGCGTGTTCGGGATTCATGCAGACGGATGATGTCAAAACGTGGTTGGAGTGCGGTTTATTCCGCAGAGCACGTAAAGGCGGTTACGGCAGCTTCCAGGAGCCGCGCAGATAATCGTAATCCGCCGCCGGTAGCAGGACATAGTGTGGATAGGCTGCGGGATCGACCCAGCGGATGAGCCGCTCCAGATTCTCCACAGCCATGGTCGTGCAGCCCGCGCTGGGTTTGTCCGGGCCTCGACGCACATGGAAGAAAATGGCGCTGCCATAGCCGGGCCAGGCGGGCTTTTGATTGTGGCGGATCTCCAGCATCCATTTGTAGGCGGCATCGCCGAGGCGCATCTTTTGCTTCTCGAACCACGGTGGCACCTGGCGAGGGTCCACGCGCACGTGCTGGTTGTAGTAGGAGTTCTGGGAGTCATCCACATACGCATCCCAGGGACCGACCTGATGGTAGGGCCAGCGGCTCCCTGATGGCGGTTTTGTAGCATAACCAAAGAGAGTCCCGAGATGGAAGACACCCGCCGGAGCCTTCCAGTCTTTCTCCACCTTCATCGGTACTCCATTCTGCGGAGGAGTGAAGACGCCACGTCCCCAGGCCAGACCTTTTCTACCCAGCAGCACGGGCACAGGTTTGGCAAAGACCGCCTGCCAGGGTTCGTGGGCCGAGCCGCGCTGATAACATTGCAGGGAGGCGGTGTTCGAATTCCACGACGGCGCGCGGGCCACGATGACCTGACGGACGGAGCCTCCGATCTGTGCGGAAGCCTTGGGGACAATAAATCCAAATAATGCCGCCATCAGCAGCAGGGCAAAGACAGCACGAAAAGATGGAAACGAGACCTGATTCATAGGGGTGTGATCACAAGGTATGCACGGGGAAAACATTTTTGCCCAGCGCAGACATTTTTAGGATTGCCGCGCCAAACGCCAACCGAATATAACTCGTATATCAACCCTGTCGGGACAAACGATTGGCTTCAGGTTTTGGGGGTTTTTTTCCTGACCGCTGATCTCCGACAGGGTTGTATTTTTTTGCCCACGCGCTAAGCGCATCTGCTCCGCGTGCCTGACTCCTCCCCCGACTTTCCATTCCCCCAGCTCTGGTCTCAAATGGCCCGCAAATCATGGATGTGGCTCTTTCAGCGCTCGGTCATGGAACTCGCGATGAAGCGCAGCCGCGAAGGTCACATGCGCCTCACCTCCGCCGTAACTACGGGCGCGACTGAGATCGACATCGCGGGCGAGGTCGGCCCGAATGATCAGAACTACCACGAGCCGCGCCTGCATCTGCGGCTCATACCCAATGGCGATCTCCAGGTCACTTCGTCCTGCTCATGTTTCGGCAAACGCGCCCTCTGTGAGCACGCGGCCACACTCATGTTCATCCTTGGCAGAGCCGAGGCGCAGCAGCTCGTCGAGATCATCTCGGCCAAGGGCGAGTCCCGCGTCGCGGAGGAGCCGCCGAAGCCCGAGGACATCACCGTCATCGTGCCGAACGATGAGCCCCGACCCGTGCTCGTGCTGCGCCGCACTACCATTGAGCGCCCGCATTTAAAGATGGCCCGCACCGCCATCGCGCAGGTCAGGCGCAGCATCGGCGTCGCCGAGCCGCGCGTGCGCTACGATGACTGCCCGGACACCTTCCAGATGCTCGGCCGTGGCACCGGCTCACGCTGGACGGCGGAGGATGGCAGCACGCATGTCCTCACCCGCCACCTGCGCATGGAGCGCCTCTACGTGGCCGATCTCATGCAGGCCGGGCTCGCCCTTGTACGCGATCTTTTGCCCGACGTGCAGTCCGCCGAGACCCTCCAGCCACTTATGTCCGTGGCCGAGTCCACCCAGTCCATCTTCTGGGCGCGTTTCCTCGAAGAGCATGTGCCCGCCCTGCGCGCCGAAGGCTGGGACGTGCAGGTCAGCCCCGACTTCGGCTTCGCCATCCATCAGGCCGGCGAGGAGGCCTGGTTCACCGATCTGCAAAGCGAGTCCGCCGGGCGCGACAGCTTCTCGCTCGACCTCGGCATCGAGATCGAGGGCCAGCGCGTCTCCCTCGTGCCCATCCTCGTCGATTGCATCGAGCAGGGCCTCACGCCCGCCATGCTGGAGCAAAACCTCGAGCAGCGGTTCCTCCTTGCGCTGCCGCCGCCGAGTCATGACGTCCTCTCCGTGCCTGCACGCCGCCTGCTCGTCCTTCTGCGCTTCCTCGACGAACTGCTCGCCACCCGCCCCGCGCGGAAGAACGGCAAGCTCCAGCTCGACAAACTCCGCGCCGCCCAGCTCGCCACCCTGGACGGCCTGCCCATCCGCGCCCCCGCCGAGCTTGGCATTCTGCGGGATCGGTTGGTCGGGTTCAAAGAGATGTCCCTCGTCGAGCCACCCGTGGGGCTGAAGGCTAGCCTGCGGCCCTATCAGCGCGAGGGTCTCTCTTGGTTGCAATTCCTCCGCGAGTTCAGCCTCCATGGCGTGCTGGCCGATGACATGGGCCTCGGCAAGACCGTGCAGACACTCGCCCATCTGCTCACCGAAAAGGAAGCCGGACGCATGGACCGGCCCACCCTCATCGTCGCGCCCACCTCCGTGATCCGAAACTGGGCGCGCGAAGCCGCGAAGTTCACGCCCGCCATGAACGTCCTGCTCCTGCATGGCGATGAGCGTCATGCCGACTTCTATCGCATCAAAAAGCACGACCTCGTCATCACCTCCTTTCCCCTCCTGGTGCGCGATGCCGACCAGCTCGGCCAGATCGACTGGCATGTCATCGCGCTCGACGAGGCGCAGAACATCAAGAACCCCAAGAGCAAGGCCGCCCAGGCCGCAGGCAGCCTGAAGTGCCGCCACCGCCTCTGCCTCACCGGAACGCCGATGGAAAACCACCTCGGCGAGCTCTGGAGCCTCTTCCACTTCCTCATGCCCGGCCTGCTCGGCGATGCCGAAAGCTTCCGCAGCTACTACCGCACCCCAATCGAACGCGATGCCGACACCGAGCGCCAGCAGCAGCTCTCCTCACGACTCGCCCCGCTGCTCTTGCGGCGAACCAAGAGTGCCGTCGCCAAAGACCTGCCGCCGAAGACCGAGA
>JBILPY010000094.1:0-11120 GCA_044373575.1 Prosthecobacter sp.
ATCCAAGCCTCCGGGAGTGCCTAGATGATGCCTGATTTCGCACATTTGAAATTGTGACAATCAAATTAAATGCAATTTCCATAAAATATTATGGAGCACTTTTATTCTAGCCATAGCTTACCAGAGTTACAATCGTCATGAAACCACACTTTAACTTGGTTCACTCCCAGTCGGCTTCTCTTCTCACAAGGAGACTGCTCGCCTCCATCATGGTCGGAATCGCCACCCTTTGCTGTCTCGACATGCTTCATGCGGCCAACGTGCCCCCAGTGCTCCTACCTTTCGCCCCGGACAGCAATGGCATCGTCAGTGGCGAGATCAGCCACCAGCTCGAATACACCGGCACGGCGACGAGTTTTAGCGTCACCGGTTTACCCAAAGGCCTGAAGCTCAATACAACAACCGGCTGGATCACTGGACGCCCTCTGGTCGCAGGCGATTACACGATCGTCTTCACCGCCTCCAACGCGGGAGCAAAAAGCGCCCCATTGACGATCCCATGGACCGTGGAGTCCCTGCCTGAAGGGACGGCTGGCACCTACCATGCGCTTTTGGACCGTCATCCCTGGTACAATGGTGGCTACGGTGGCTCACTTCAGATCACCGTCACAGAGACCGGCACCTACACCGGCTATATCACACGCGGCATCCACCGCACTCAGATTAAAGGCGTGCTCGACATCGTGCCCGGCGGCAGCATCGCTCCAGAGAGCAGCTTCCTGGTAGCACGCCGGGCGCCCTATGATCCACTGACCGTGGCCTTCACCCTGCCCATCGGCTCGGGCAGCATCACTGGCACCCTCAGGGAACCCGAGGGGGATGTGATCGAGCTCGCTGGTTACAAGGCCGCTTTCAGTAAAACAAACCCTGCCACCGCCTACGTTGGTCAGTGGAATACCGCCTTGGAATTGCCCAACGAACTCCTCGGTGACTCCACCTACCCTCAGGGCGCGGGCTGGGCCATCCAGACCATCAGTAGCACCGGCACGGTCGCTTGGATCAGCAAGCTGGCGGATGGAACGCCCAAAACCTTCAGCACTGCGCTCAGTGCCCAGGGAAGGACCGCCGTGCATCTCATGCTCTATGACAACTCAGGCTCCGTGCAGGGCACCTTGTTATTCGATAGCCAGGATGACACCACCTCGGGCAGCCTGGGTTGGGTCAAAAGCCCCGTCTATTCCCGCAACTACGGCGATGGATTCCCGCTGCACTTCCTCACAGCTGATGGAGCCCTCTACACCCCGCCTGCAGCCAATGAGCTCATCTTTGGAATCACCGCCGGAGCGGACAATGCACGCCTCCTCTTCACCCAGGGCGGCCTTTCCAGCCGCTTCACCCAGCTCTTCACCATCGGCACTGGCAATAGGATCACCCTCCCCACGCCTGGTTCCGTGGGCAATCCCTACAAAATCAAGCTCAGCGCCATTATGAAAACAGGCGTCGTGTCCGGCAGCGGCACTGCCATGGACTACTCTTTGAATCTCCCCACCAATGCCCGTCTCGGTATCTTCAACAGCCTGCTCATCCCAGGCCGCGAGCAGGCCGTCGGCTACTTCCTCCTGCCTACCAGCACCAGCAGCACTGCCCCCCTCCTCTCTGGCAAACTCATCGGTGAGGAAAACGCGCCGCAGAATCAGTAGCGGCCTCCCGCCTGCATCACACATGCTCGAGCTTGATCGGGTAGGTATTGCCTGAGGCAAACTGGGCCACATAGAGACTGCTGTCCTCATCCACGATGAGATCATGCGGGTGGGTAAAGACCTCCTCCTGATGCTTCATCGGCAGCAGCTTCCCAGTCTCATCATACACCGGTGAGGTCCCCGCGATGTTAGACATCACCCGCAGGTCCGCATCCAGCACAGACACAAAGCCGCGCGACCCACGGTCCTTCGGCCAGTTGTCCGCCAGATGCGCCACAAAGTAGTGCGCTCCATGCGCGCGGATCTGGCGCGGATTCCCGCCGGGCAGGTCCACCTGCGCCAGCTTCCTCCCATCCAGCGAAAGGCGCAGCAGGTGTTGCTGATCACTCATCGCGATGAGCAACGTCGGCGCTGTGGGATCGCTCCCATCCACCATCCCTCCATGCGGCCCCCAGTGGGTGATCCCACCCTCCTGCCCGCCGAAGATCTTCACCAACTTCCCCGCCGCATCGTAGTGCGTGATGTAGTCCCGCCCGTAGCCATCCAGCACGAAAAACTCCCCACTCCCCAGATGCAGCGTCCATGAAGGCTTATACTCCTCCGCCTTCTCATACCTCCCCGTCTCCGCAGGCCAGCCCCACTCTTGGAGCACCTCCCCGTCCAGCGTCGTCTTCACCACACGGTGCGTTTGCAGACAGGTGATAAACAGCACCTCGCGCGCCCCCTCCGTCACGATGGATAAACCATGCGCGCCGGGAAACTGCGTGCCCCATTTCTTCACCAGCTTCCCCTGGCGATCATAGACGATCACGTTGTTCGCCACATGATCCGTCAGCAGGATCAGATGCCCCTCCCGGTCACGCACCATGCCGTGGCAGTTCTTCACCGGCGTCTTCGCGTCCAGCACACCCCATCCTGGCACCACCCGGTAGCGATACTCCCCCTGCCCCAGCACCGCCGCCTGCTGAGCGCGGATGAATGGCAGCCCCGCCACCACACCAGCAGTGGCAGATTGCAGGAAACGACGTCGGGTAGGTGCAGCAGAGATCATGCACAGGAAAACGCAGCACCCGCCCACGTCTCACATCCGCACATCACATTCACGCATCAGTTGCCACCGCTGCCCTCCTGCGGAGAATACCCGCCCGTATGCCCTCCCCCTCCCGTTTGGAAATCAAAGCCCTCGTCACCGGCGGTGCCGGATTCATCGGCGGACACATCGCCCAAGCCCTCGCTGCGCGCGGTGCCCGCGTCATCATTCTCGATGACCTCAGCACCGGCGATCTCTCCAACCTAGCCTGGGCCACCAGCAATCCCGACATCGAATTCGTTCAGGGTAACATCACCGACACCGCCCTCGTGCAGAAGCTCGTCCCCGGTTGCGATTGGGTCTTCCATGAAGGTGCCATCGCCTCCGTGCCCCAGTCCGTGGCACAGCCCATGGAGAGCAACCAAGTCAACCTCGAAGCCTCCCTCGCACTCCTCGTCGCCGCCCGGGATGCCAAGGTGAAGCGCTTCATGTTTGCCTCCTCCGCCGCTATTTATGGCGATACTGAGGCCCCCCTGAAGCACGAGTCCGACCCCGTCCTCCCACTCACTCCCTACGGTCTGCAAAAATACACCAGCGAGCGCTACGGGCAGATGTTCCATCAGCTCTACGGCCTCGAGACTGTCGCGCTCCGTTACTTCAACGTCTTCGGCCCGCGCCAGAGCTTTAACTCCCCCTACTCGGGCGTCATCGCACGCTTCTGCACCCTCCTCCTTCGCGGCGAGATCCCCACCATCTTTGGCGATGGCCTCCAGTCGCGCGACTTCGCCTACATCGACAACGTCGTCTCCGCCAACCTCCTCGCCGCCGAGCGTCCCGCAGAAAAAGTCGCCGGTCGTGTCTTCAACATCGCCGGTGGCACCAGTGTCACCCTCCTCGACCTCATCGCCGAGCTCAATCGCCTCACCGGTCAGAGCATCTCCCCCCGGCACGAGCCCGGACGCAGCGGCGATATCCGCCACTCCGCCGCCGACCTCACCGCTTCCTACACCGACCTCGCCTACCAGCCGAAAGTGACCTGGCAGGAAGGCCTGAAGCACACCCTCGACTTCTACCGGCAGTAGGCAGCGCCTCGCTCAGTCGATCTTCACTTCCTCTCCCACCGCAGACTCATAGATTTGGTGCAGCTTGAAGGTCTGCTGGGCGGCGATCTTCTGCCCGAACTGTGCGGATAGATACATCCCCACAGCCAGCGCCAGGACCACCGCGAAGATCCACAGCCCCCACGGCGTCATCCCCAGTACCCACTGGCAGCCACCCAGGATGCCTGAAAACAGTCCCAGCGAGCCCACGATCAGATAGCCGTAGAAAAACGAGGCCCACATGTTCGCATTCGGGCCATAGGTTCCGTTCACCCGGGTGCTGGCCTCCCCCTCCGCATCCAGACTCAGGTTCAGTCGGGGCGACCAGTAGTGCCGGTCCTCTTCAGGAATCCGCAGGCAGACGAATCCAGGGAAGCTCTTCACCTCACAGCGCG
The DNA here is from genome assembly GCA_044373575.1 of Prosthecobacter sp. Classification (GTDB taxonomy): domain Bacteria; phylum Verrucomicrobiota; class Verrucomicrobiia; order Verrucomicrobiales; family Verrucomicrobiaceae; genus Prosthecobacter. The sequence goes on from JBILPY010000094.1 coordinate 4,166, forward strand.
CCGCATCACGCTCCACCTGCCCCACGATCTTCTCCCTTGCTGCCTCCACACCGAGGTTCAGCACATGGGTAAAACGGGGACGGAGACGGAAGCTGCTCATGCACATCAGACTACCCAAAAAGCCGCACTTCTGTCAATCATCCCGTCATCATCCGCCAAAATCACCCCAGCAGTCCCGCCGCATACCACAGTGCCCTCGGCAGGTGAAAAGGCCCCTTGAAGAGACTACCCTTCGCCCTTTGGGAGGGGCTGCCATCACGGTGTAGCCAGCCATACCATTCCCCATGCTCGGCATCGGGGAAGTGCTGGAAGCTCCAGTCATGCACCGCCGCGTGCATCACCGCATACTTCTCCTCATGCGTGATCTCATAGGCCAGAGCCGTGGCGATGATCCCCTCACAGTGCGGCCACCAGAACTTCATGTCCTGCCAGTACTCCAGCACAGGCTTGTCATACACATCCCGGAAGTACAGCAGCCCGCCATGCTCCGCATCCCAGCCACGCGCCCACATCGCATCCAGGATCTTCAGCCCCAGCTGGATGTAGCTCCTCTCCCCACGCAGCCTCCCCTCATGCAGGATGAACCATGCACACTCGATCGCGTGCCCAGGGTTCAGCAAGCGCCCTTCCGCATGATCAATGATGCTTCCGTCTGGCCCCACCGTCTCCATCAGCACGCCCAGGTCAGCCTTCCAAAACAGTCTCTCCACATCAAAGATGAAACGGTCGATCCACTCCGTCGCAGACCGGCCCATCACCTCCACATGCCCCAGATTCGCCCTCAGTTCCTGCGCCGTCACGATGCCGATCATCAGCGGTGCCAGCCCGATCATTGGTCGTGTCTCAGCACTCACCTTCGGCGTCATCATTCCAGGCTCAAAGGAGTGCTTCAGGTACGTAGCGTAGTCCCGAAGGGCGACATCGTGATAGTGCTGATCCCCCGTCGCCTTCGCATAGGCCGCATGGGCGATGGAGGCGAAGGCCTCACTATACACATACCGCCTCATGCGCAGCGGCCTGCCCTCCCGTGTCACGGTAAAGAAAAGCTTCCCATCCGTCGCGTAGCCATGCTTTTCCAGGAAGGCCAGGCATGACCCCGCCGCCTCCAAATACTCCGGCTTCCTCTCCACCGTATTAAAGACCGTGGCAAACATCCACGCCGCCCGCCCTTGGAACCAGACGCTCTTGTCCGTGTCGATCACGCCCCCGTCACGATCCAGCGCCGTCAGGATGCCATCATGCTCCCGGTCCATGCCATGGCGTAGCCAAAAGGGCAGCACATCCTCCAGCAGCGTCTCACGATAAAGCCTGTGCAGCGCACTGCGTTTTTCCGGTGTGGCGAGGTAGCTCATGGGGTGTCCTCCACCCTTTACGCACCTTCCACGCCCTGCCCAGTACGGAAAGCAGTCGGAGTCATGCCCGTGTGCCGCTTGAACCACGCCGTGAAGTGCGGGGGATGCTTGAATCCGAGATGGAAGGCGATCTCCTTTAAAGCGGTGTCCTCACTGAAAAGCCTCTCTCGAGCCAGCTGCAGACGCCGCTCATCCAGCCAGGCCTGCGCCGTCATCCCCAGATGCGCCCGCAGCAGATCATGCACACGACGACTCCCTAGCCTGCTGCCTTGCCCCAGCTTGCTGAGATTCAAAGTCTCATCCAGCGGCCACTCATGCAGGGCAAGCACCAGCCCTTCCACCCGGCGATCCTGGCTCGTGGTCAGGGATTGCGGCTCGATACCCTGTTGGTACAAGGTTTCGACATAGATCACAAACCAATTCCGAAAAGCAGACTCACGCCCACACCATTCGGCAAAATCGTATGAATTCACCACAATGCCATCCTGATAAGACACCTCAACTTCGCTATCATGCACCGAGCGAAAAAGCTTTTGCGTCTGCTCCAGCAGCAAACGTGACCGGGCAGCAGAGTTAGTGATATTGAGCCCCGCCTGAAACACCGGCGTCCCACACGGCCAGTCGCAGCGGAAGCCCACCGAGAGCAGCCGCGTCCCCGCCGCGAACCACTGCCGCCGCGTCCCTGGAGCCGTGTAGAAGCTCTGCCCCGCATTCACCGAGATCTCACGGTCTCCCACCCTGATCCGGCCCTCACCGCACTCCACCCAAAACCACCCCGCAGGCACCGTGATCTCCTCTGACCACCGCTCCGTCACCGCCACCCGCCCATGATAAACCCACAGCCACTTGAAGTCGACACTCTGCCAGATGGCGGGCGGGAGCATGGGGGTAGTCATCTGTGTTAAGGGTCTCAGGGGATATCTGACATAAACACCCGCCTCTGTTCATCATATCCAGCCTGATCTCACTTAAATACCTATTTGGCGCAGAAAGCAGACATCCCCCATCACTTTTTTCCGCCCCGGTGAAAATAGTTCGTAACGCGGGAGAGCTTTTCCGGTATAACCTACTGGACAGCTCACCTGCCGACCCAACTCTGCGGGCGTGCCTGCCATCGATAGCATTAACGTCAACCTGAAGCAACCATGCCAGTCCCGTTACGATGGAACTCTGTGAATCCACAGACAGGAGAGCCCCTTCGGTGGGACTCCCCCGAAGCCGTATGGAACGGAAATTGGCCCGAGCCCCCGAAACCTCCATCCAAGCCCAAGCGCCACCCTAACATATCCGTCAACGAACTCAACCTGCCTAACAACATGCAACCCTTCCGCTACATCATCTACCTCATCAAAGGCATCTTCACCGCCAAGCCCTCCCTCCGCCCCGCCATGAGCGAGGGGGATTACCTCGACTCCCTCGCCACCCGCTCCGCGCTCACCCGGCCGCAGGTCGAAGCCTTCATCACCGCTCAAAGCGCCCTCCACGTAGAGCTCGCCCGCCAGGGCATCCCCGTCGATTTTGTGATGCGCCGCTTCCGCATCCTCCCCTCCTGCGGAGGCCGCTACACCAGCCCCAACCCCGACAGCGCCGACGTCTGTGCCACCCTGAGTTACTCCCTCGTCATCCATCCCGATGAGATCGACAAGATGCGCGTCAGTTGCCCCATGGAAAAGATCGGCGAAGCCGGAGAACTCGGCCCCATCGTCGAGAGCGTCCGCTCCCGCCCCAGCAACGTCATCAGCAAATACGGCGTCGGCCTAACCGGAGGCACCGAAGTGAACGGCAAAGACTTCCGCCATCGCCAAGCCAATGCCGCCTGGCCCACCGCCGAGCTCGTCCCCGTCGCCGGAGGCACCGCCCTCCCCCTCGCCGTGCTGGACTGCACCAGCACGCGCCTTGTCCTCGGAGGAGCCCCCGCAGGCACCACCGGAGCCTACTATTTAAAGGTTACAGACGCAGACGAGCACTTCACCACCTACGACCAAGAGCTCACCGCCGCCTAACCCGCTCCTCCTGGAGCCGCACCCATTACCTCCCCCACCCACAAGCCGCTCCTCCCCCATCCACAGAGCGCCGCTCCCCCACCCACCGCCCGCGCCTCCCCTTCCACGCCCCGCACCTCCCCCACCCACAAACCGCACCTCCCCCACCCACAGGCCGCTCCTCCCCATGCACGCTCTGCTCCTCCCCCACCCCCAGAGCGCTCCTCCCGGAAGTAAAACCTGCCCTCCCGGAAAATAAGCTCCAGCCCGACACCAGCCTCCCCCACTCCCACTCCTCACCCCAGCCCGCTCCTCCCCGAGCACAGGGAGTCAGACCTCCGGTCCCTCTCCCCCCGGGGGAGAGGCTAGGTTAGGGGTCCGGGCGGATGGCACCTCATCGCCCATGTAAGCGATTTCATTCCCACGTAAGCGGTGAGGCTTGCTCTAAGGCACCCAACCATGCTCCACTGAGAATATGCGCCGAGTCACCGCCACCCTCCTTTTTGCCACCACTCTCCTTCATGCGGAGGAGCCACGCCAGATCAGCGGCATCTACCCGCATCTGGCGATGTTTAACAAGGAAGGTGAATGCGGCACGGGGGCGGTGGTGCCCTGGGCGGACCGGCTATGGGTGATCACTTACGGGCCGCATTTACCCTTTGGCTCCAGCGATAAACTCTATGAGATCACGCCGGGTCTGGAGCAGATCATCCGCCCGGAAAGCATCGGGGGCACGCCAGCTAACCGAATGATCCACCGGGAGACGCAGCAGCTCCTCATCGGGCCGTATGTGATCGACGCAGAGCGCCAGGTGCGGGTCATCCCGCCGAACAAGATGCCCGGCCGCCTGACCGGCAATGCACGCCACCTGACCGAACCCGCGACGAAGGCCTACTATGCGACGATGGAGGAGGGACTCTACGAGGTGGACCTGAAGACACTGGATGTGATCGGGCATATCAAAGATGGTAATACGCCGAAGAAGGGCTTTTCGAAGGAGCGTCATCCGGCCACGCTTGCCTCCGAGCTGCCGGGTTATCATGGCAAGGGCCTTTTTAGCGGCCAGGGGCGCGTCGTTTATGCTAACAATGGTGACCGCGATAAGCGTGTGACCACGGACCCGGCGACCCCGAGTGGCGCGCTGGGCCAGTGGATGAAGCCGGGCGATGACTGGCAGCTCGTGCGGCGGAATCAGTTCACGGAAGTCACCGGCCCTGGGGGTATCACCGGCAGTGAAAAGCCGGACACTGATCCGATCTGGAGCATGGGCTGGGATCACCGCTCCCTGATCCTGATGTGTCTGGATGCGGGTAAGTGGCACAGCTACCGGCTGCCAAAGTCCAGCCATAGCTATGATGGGGCCCATGGCTGGAACACGGAATGGCCGCGCATCCGGGACATCGGCGAAGACGATCTGCTAATGACGATGCATGGGGCCTTCTGGAAGTTTCCGAAGACCTTTAACCCAACCAACAGCGCTGGCATCTCACCGCGCAGCAATTACCTGAAGGTCATCGGTGACTTCGCCCGCTGGGGAGATCGGGTGGTGCTAGGCTGCGATGATTCGGCCAACAAGGAATTCCTCAATGTCCGCAAGGCAAAGGGGAAGCTTGCCGGACCTGGGGAGTCGCAGTCCTACCTTTGGTTTGTGGAACCGGGCAAGCTCGACCAACTCGGACCGGTGATCGGTCGCGGTGCGGTGTGGCTGGAAGATGCGGTGAAGGCGGGTGAAGTGAGCGAGCCTTACCTCTTCGCAGGATACAAGCACCGCTCCCTGCAACTGGTGGCGGAGCAGGGCGCGGCGTTCAGTCTGGAAGTCGATGCAAAGGGCGATGGGCAGTGGAGGGAGGTCTCCACGCATTCATTGAAGAGCGCTGGCCATCTGTGGGTGGAGCTCCCTGCGGATCAGCCCGGTGTCTGGGTGCGCCTGAAGGCTCAGCAAGACGGAGCGAATGTCTCTGCCATCTTCCACTACCGGAATGATGACCCACGCTCCAACGATGCAGCGGCCATGTTTCATGGCATTGCCACGGCAGAGGACAAGGAAGTCACCGGCGGTGTGATGCTCGCCCGTGGGGCAGGTTTCCGCACGCTGCGCTACGTGACGACCGAGTCGGCCTGCTATGACCTGGGCGCGGCCTTTGATCTGACGCCGGTGGATGACGCGAAGGGCAAGAAGTGGACCTCGGAGAACGCCGCCATCCCTACCGGAGTGCTAACCTATGATGAGGCATCCATTCTCTATGTGGATGAGAAGGGCCGCTGGCGCCTTCCCCGTGGCACGGCGGCACTAGATCAAAGCGGCCCGCTGGGGGCCGGGCGTGTCTGCCGCGAGGTCTGCACGGAGCGTGATCTTTTCAATGCAGGCGGCACTTTCTTCGAGCTACCAGCGGAGAACGCGGGTGGCTTTGCCAAGCTGCGTCCAGTGACGACGCACAATCGCTGCATCAAGGACTACGCCAGCTACCGTGGGCTGATGGTGATCAGCGGTCTGCGGAAGGACGCGGTGGGGGAGCACATCGTGCGCTCCAGCGATGGCAAGACGGCGCTCTGGGTGGGAGCGGTGGATGATCTGTGGCAGTTCGGTAAAGTGCGCGGCGAAGGCGGACCGTGGAAGAACACCAAGGTGGAGGCAGGGAAGTCCAGCGACCCGTATCTCTTCACCGGTTACGATCAAAAGCACCTCACCCTGGCCACCGACACCCCCACACGCATCTCTGTACAGGCCGACATCACCGGGACCGGAACCTGGGTGACCTACCGCAGCTTCGATGTCTCCCCCGGTGAGGACGTGGAGCACGACCTGCCCGCAGCCTTTGGCGCCTACTGGCTGCGTTTCACCAGCAGCACAGATGCGACCGTCACGGCCTGGCTGAAGTACTATTGATCTCGGGAATTATATTCTTGTGCCTGGAGGCAATGATCCAATAAAAAGGGGGGTCTAGGTTTTTAGACGCAATTCCCTGACTCTGCTGCCGTGGGTGAAGTCAGGAAACTAAGAGCCGCCAAGCCAAGTCCGCCCTCTTTACACCCATGAAAATCATCACGCACCTGATGTGCCTGCTGCTTTGCCTGTCCGCCCTCACGGCTAAGTTGTACGCAAACAATGCCAGCCCATTTCCCATTGTACTGAAGCAGCCGGATGGGAAGCTGGTGAAGCTCTTCATCCGTGGCTGTGAACATCATCACTTCTTCGAGGACACGAAGGGCTACACTGTGGTCCGTGATGGCGCTCAGTATGTTTATGCACGGCAGAGTCTGGCGGGGAATCTAGCCCCCACGGCCATGCGCGTGGGGCGGGATGACCCGGCTTCGGGAGGACTCGTGCCGGGGATCAAGGCCTCGAAGGCAGTGGTGGACGCACTGCATCGCACGGTACTACCGGAGCCGCGCTCAGGCACAATGGCACTCTCAGCCGGTGCGACCCCGCCACCGCCGAGCCGGATCGCCCCGGCGGGTGTGGTGAAAAACTTAGTCATCCTAGCCAAGTTCAGCGACCACGACGCCACGAAGATCCGCCCGCAGGCAGACTACACGACCATGATGAACACGATCGGCGGTGACCCCGTGATCGCACCGACGGGCAGCGTGCGTGACTACTACACGGAGGCCTCTTACGGC
>JBILPY010000575.1:0-3406 GCA_044373575.1 Prosthecobacter sp.
AAGTAAGAACAAGCTGATCGTGGCCGATGAGCTTTCTGAAGGGTTGATGACGCAAAATGCGCTCTCCTCCGCTACTGCTATTTTTTAACAGGTGAGAGGGCGGCAAAAGGAGGCCTAAAACATCCAGCCCCGTCCTGGCAAGCAGGGCGGGGCTGGATGAAATCTGGAAAGCTACGGACTACTCCGTGGCGGTAATGGTGAGGACCTGACGGCCTTTGTAGTAGCCGCAGGATGGGCATGCCACGTGGCCGGGGACAGAAGTGCCGCACTCAGGGCAGGTCTTGAGGACAGGGGCACGCCAGCGGTTGGCTCCCTGACGGAGACGTTGACGGCACTTGGATTGACGGCGTTTGGGGTTGGCCATGTTCGAGGGGGTGTTCTAGTTCTTTAATTGATCAAGGGCATTCCAAACTCCGCCGTCTGCACCAGGCGTTTCAGTTGCTAAGGGCGATTCAGCAGCATCGAAACGGCCTTCGGCAGGACAGTCGCGCAGATCAACGTTGCCGTCTTCACAGCGCGGGAAGTTCGGAAGGGCAAGCAGGATGTCTTCCCTCACAAGGTCTGTCAAGTCCATCGTGCCTTCCTTTTCAATCGGCACCTCTGCCTGATAATCCGCTAAATGTACGCACTGACGGAAGCGCTCCAGACAGCGCCCGCACTCCAAGCTGAATTCCGCCCTCAGAGATCCCGTCACCAAAAGATCCTCCCCGTCCCGTACAATCTGAAGGTCATAGGTCACGGGTGACTCGGCCTGCGCGGTATCCGTGGGCGAGAGGTCGAAAAACGACTGTGGCAGTGTTCCGGTGATCTGCTTGCCGTCGGCTGGCAGATGGCGGAGATCGATTTGGAAAGGATTCATGGCTTAGACGGAAAAGCGATGCCGGGATGGCAGGCTCATCCTGAGACAGAGCATCCCACTTTCCCGTCTCCCAGTCCAGCATCTCCAGCTCCCGAAGCTGTTTTTTATAATCGTAAGCGCTCGCCTCCTGCGTTGCTTAGCCGAGATAATCGTAGAGGCCACCCGCACGAGCGGCTGAACTCAATCTCCAGGGGCAGGGTGTAGATTCCCAGACTGCGCCGAAGTGGCCGCCTTACCGACATCCAGATAACTGAGCGCAATCAAGCAATCGCTCTCAAAAACACGACATTCTAAGCATTCGCCCGGCATAGTCGCAGGCTCGGAGGAAAGGAGGGTGTCCTGAACAACCGGCACATTGTCTTTGAATCGAGCCTTGTGACGCTGAAACATCGCCCGATCATCCTCCTTGAGCTGAGCAGTCAAAAACTCCCAGCGCAGATCCGCATTCCGACGGAGCACGCGGCGCTGGCTTTTACTCAAACCGTGCTTTTTCAAATCCAGCCGCAGCGGTGTGATCCGATTCGCACCATCTTCATCCATGCTGACATCGTAGCGGGAAAACGACTCACCGAGGTGCCTCTACCCCGACGCCCAAAGGCGATCCATCATCTCAGCGGGACCCGCAGAGCACAGGAAAGTCTGATTCAAGATGGATTCGATGACAACACGAGACAGGACGGCGCTTGCCTCCATCAAGGCACGCAATGTATAAGGTGGACTTCCTTTTCTCATTCCTCATTCATCCCGTGCCCCCCGCCCTTCAGGAACTCATCGATTTCTTCGAGCATCTGCCCGAACCCGAAAGGCGTGAAAACATCATCGATATGGCTGAAACAGCCTCCGCCTTCGCGAGAAAAGCGGGACAAATTTACCTCATCGAAGACGTGCGAAAGGATCAGGAGTGTTCAGACACCGTTGGTGTCTTCCTTCAGCTTGATCCCGAAAGGCACGTTCATTTCACCGTCGAACTCGGCCCGAAAGTCCAGACCCTGACACGCGCCATGACAGCGATTCTTTGCCGAGGACTGAATGGATGCACCACTGATGAAATCCTCGCCCTGACCACAAATTTCGTCCCTCGTATCATCGGTGCCGACCTCGTGAGGCTGCGAAGTCAGACAGTGTATTATGTGCTCAATCGCATGAAGCAAGCCGTCGAAAAAGCCATCACAGCGATGCCATCCACCATCCTCGCCCCGCAATAGTTCGATCGCCTCCAGACGTACTAAGCTCAGTCCATTTCCTCCTCCATGAAGCAAATTATTTTCCTCCTCGCCGCACTTACCGCCGTCGCCGAACCGCCCGTTCCGGCCAAGATCGAGTTCAATCGCGATGTGCGGCCCATTTTGAGCGACAACTGCTTCTACTGCCATGGCAACGACCCGAAGCATCGCGAGGCAGATTTGCGGCTGGATATTCGCGATGAGGCCATCACGGCGAAGGCATTCGTTCCCGGCAAAGCGAAGCAAAGCGAACTCGTCGCCCGCATCCTCACCGATGACGAGGACGACCTCATGCCGCCGCCGGATTCGCACAAGAAGCTGACGCAGCGGCAGAAGGACATCCTGCAAAAGTGGATAGAACAAGGCGCGGGCTATCAGCAGCATTGGGCGTATGAGAAGCCGGTGAAGGCGGCGATCCCCGCCGGGGTTAATCCGGTGGATCACCTCGTGCGAAAGCGCCTCGCGGAGATCGGCCTCAAACCCACGCCGAAAGCGGATGCGCGCACGCTGATCCGTCGTCTCTACTTCGATCTCCTCGGCCTGCCGCCCAAACCGTCCGACGTGTCTGACGGGTCCGACCTGTCCGACAAACGCTACGACGAACTCGTGACCCAACTCCTCAAAAATCCGCACTACGGCGAGCGCATGGCCATCGGCTGGCTCGATGTGGTGCGTTTCGCGGACACCATCGGCTATCACAGCGACAATCCGCACAACGTCTGGCCTTACCGCGATTACGTCATCAAGTCCTTCAACACGAACAAGCGTTTCGACCGCTTCACCATCGAGCAGATCGCGGGTGATCTAATGCCGGATGCGAATCAGGAGACAAAAGTCGGCTCAGCCTTCAACCGGCTCATTCTCAGCACCGAGGAAGGCGGCGCACAGGCGAAGGACTACGAGCAGCGCATGCTCACCGACCGCGTCCGCGCCGTCGGCAATGCGTGGATGGGCCAGACGACGGGCTGCGCGCAGTGTCACGATCACAAATTCGATCCCATCACTTCACGCGACTTCTATCAGCTCGGTGCCTTCTTCGCCGACATCAAGGAACCTCTCATCGGCCGCCGCGAGGCCGGCATGATGGTGCTCGATGCCGAAGCCGAAAAGAAACAGGCGGACATCGCCAAGCGTCTCGCTGCCTTGCAGGCTGACTTTGCCAAGCCACGCCCGGAACTCGCCACGGCTCAGGCCGCGTGGGAAGCGAAGGCGCTCGAAGCCACCACCGCCAACAGCCTGTGGCAGCCTTTGAAGCCGCTCACCGCCGTCGCCGCCAAAAAGAACATCACACTCAAAGCCGACAAAGACGGCATCGTGCGCGGCA
>JBILPY010000576.1:0-3404 GCA_044373575.1 Prosthecobacter sp.
CAGCCTGGAGCGGCGCGCTGGATCGCACGCTGGAGCCGGAATACTTCCTCAAGGTCTTCGACGGCGAGAACCTCGAAACTGTGAAGCTTGAAAAGCACAGCGGCGAGGTCTTCGAGCTTCGCGAGGAGATCGCCCAATGCATCGAGATGGTGCGCACGGGCAAGAAGCCCGCCGCCACTGGCCTCGATGGACTCTGGAGCGCGGGCCTGTGCCTCGTGGCGGAGGAATCCATCCGCCAGAACAAGCCGCTGCCCGTGGGCGAGATGCTGAAGTTTTGAGAAAAGGTGCTGTGATGTCCTGAACGGCTCGGTTTGTTCGCCGTGGCTATGAGTGTATGCTGAAACGCCGCCCGCCAGTTTGAGTTCTCTTCGTCATCCCCCGCCATGCCCACCGTCGAGTTTACCGCCAATCTCGCGCATCAAACGCACGCCCCGAAGTGCCGTGTGGATGGTCAAACTGTCCGCGAGTGCTTGCGCGGTGTCTTTGAACTGCATCCTAAGCTTCGTGGCTATGTGCTCGATGATCAATACGCCATCCGGCAGCATGTTGTCGTCTTTGTCGATGGCACCGCCATTTGCGATCGCCGCACGCAAACCGACGCTGTGAATCCCGATTCCGAACTCTTCGTCATGCAGGCACTTTCGGGCGGTTGACGTACCAAATCATCATGAGCACCAAACTCTACCTCGGCACTCGCAAGGGCCTTCTTGAAGCCTTTCGCGGCCCTCATGGCTGGGAGGTCAGCCGCGTGTCTTTTCTCGGCGTGCAGGTGCCCATGCTGCTGCCGGATGCGCGCGATGGCACACTCTACGCCGCTGTCGATCACGGTCACTTCGGCACGAAAGTGCATGCTTCACGCGATGGCGGTGCCACCTGGGAGGAGCGGGCTTGCCCGACCTATCCGCCCAAGCCCGATGACTATCCCGAAGTCATCAACCCGATGAGCCAGGAGCCCGTGCCATGGACCCTGAAGAAAGTCTGGGCACTCGAAACCGGAGCCAGCGATGGCGACCTGTGGTGCGGCACCATTCCTGGCGGTTTGTTTCATTCCACCGACCACGGCGCATCGTGGCGGCTGGTGGAGAGCCTCTGGAATCACCCCGACCGCGCGAAGTGGTTCGGCGGCGGTGCCGACTGGCCCGGCATTCACAGCATCCTCGTTGATCCGCGTGATCGACGCCATTTGCTGATCGCCGTGAGCTGCGGCGGTGTATGGGAGAGCCGCGACAATGGAGAAACCTGGCAAAACATCGGCGCAGGGCTCCGTGCCGAGTTTATGCCACCGGACCAAATCAACGATCCCGGCATTCAAGACCCCCACCGCATCGCCTGGGCACCGTCAAAGCCCGACAGCATCTGGATGCAGCATCACAACGGCATTTTCATCAGCCACGACGGCGGTCAAAACTGGCGCGAGATCACCAACGCCGCTCCATCCACCTTCGGCTTCGCCGTCGCCGTGCATCCGAATGATCCGCAGACGGCGTGGTTCATTCCGGGCATCAAAGACGAACTCCGCGTCGCCTGTGACGGCGCGCTCTGCGTCATGCGCACTCGCGATGGCGGCGCCACATGGAAGCAACTCCGCACTGGCCTTCCACAGCAGCACGCTTACCACCTTGTTTATCGCCATTGCCTCGACGTGAGTGATGACGGCAAAACGCTCGCCTTTGGCAGCACCACTGGCAGCGTCTGGATCAGCGAAGACAGCGGTGATTCATGGCAACGCCTCAGTGCCGAACTGCCACCAATCTATTGCGTGCGGTTCGGAATATGAAATTCGGCCGCCCAGTTGAGGAAGAAGGCTCGCGTCGCCCCCTTCTCGCCCGCAGGCTTCAGGGGTATGTCGACGCTGGAATTCGAGTGAGGCGGGGGTGAAGTATGCGCAATCTGTGATTTGCGATTGGCGCACCTGCTTTGCCTGCTAAGAATGGCCGCCCATGAAAATTCTGGTTACAGGCAAAGGCGGCCGCGAGCACGCCCTCATCACAGCTCTGAGTGAGTCTCTCGAACCGCATGAAATCTACGCTCATCCTGGCAGCGATGCGATCGTGTCGATGGCCACACGCGTGGACGTGTCGGATCTGCCAGATCTGATCGCCTGGATGAAGGGCAATGCCATCGACCTCTGCGTGGCAGGGGAGGAAGCATTGCTGGTGAAGGATCGTGGTCTTGCGAATCTCTGCGCCGAAGCTGGTATCCCCTGCTGGGGGCCGATGAAGGAAGCGGCTCAACTCGAAGCCTCGAAGGCTTTCGCGAAGCATTTCCTCAAGCGGCACGCCATCCCCACGGCATCCTACACGGTATGCACGACGGCAGAGGAGGCTCGTGCAGCACTCACCGAGTTCCCCATCGTTCTGAAGTTTGATGGACTGGCCGCTGGCAAAGGTGTGGCCGTTTGCCTGGATCTCGCCGAGGCGGAGGACTTCATCACGGACGTGATGGAGAAGCGCATCTTTGGATCGGGGAATCTTGTGGTGGAAAGCTGCCTCGTGGGGCCGGAGCTGTCCGTCTTTGCCTCCGTCTGCGATGAGCAATACCACATCCTGATGCCCGCCCGTGACTACAAGCGCATCCGCGATGACGACCAGGGCCCGAACACTGGCGGCATGGGCGCGGTGGCGAGCCGCGAGATTGTGACGCCCGAAGTGCTGGCGCAGATCGAGCGCGAGATCGTGCAGCCGACGGTGAAAGGATTGATCCAGGATGGCCTGAAATACCGCGGCTTCCTCTACTTCGGCCTCATGCTCACGCCGGATGGACCAAAGGTGATCGAATACAACTGCCGCTTCGGTGATCCTGAAGCCGAGGCCGTGATGCCGATGGTACGCGGTGACTTTGCCAACTACGTCTTCCATGCGGCAAAGGGCACGCTGAAGCCGGAGTTGCTGCACTTTGCCGAAGGCTGGAGCATCTGCGTGATCACGGCCTCCGCAGGGTATCCTGCCACATCGCACAGTGGCGATGTGATCCACGGGCTGGATCAGGTGGAAGGTGCGCGCGTTTACCACTGCGGCACCCGCAAGAACTCAACGGGCGACTTTGAATCGAACGGCGGTCGCGTGCTCGCGGTGGCCGTGCAGGCGGCCTCACGCATCGAAGCGCGGGAGAAAGCCTATGCGGAGTCGGCGAAGATCACCTTTGATGGGATGCAGCGCCGGAGTGACATCGGGAAACTGCACTTCGACTGAAGTCTTCCCCACGGCATCACGCCTGCTCCGTCGTTTGGAAGTCGGGGTAGGCATTGGCAGCGTGTTCGGTGAAGTCGAGCCCGTTGATCTGTTCCTCTTCGGTGGCGCGAATGCGGACGACGAGTTTGATCAGCACGAAGACGAGGTAGCAAGCAACAAAGGAATAGAGGCTGATGCTGGCGACTCCGAGAGCCTGGACGCCGAGTCTTACGA
>JBILPY010000577.1:0-3403 GCA_044373575.1 Prosthecobacter sp.
CGGGGATCAAGCGCGAGGGCGCATTGTCGCATGCCTTTCCAGGTAGCCTGGAGGATGTTGATGCGGTCGATCTCCTCGGGCTCGATCATGACGGCATGCCAGCGGATGGAGCTGTCTGCCATGATCTCGTCGTAGAGGCGGTCGCGCTGCTTTTCGCTGAGCTTCTTGGAGTCGTTCAGCACGGCATGGTCGAAGTCGGGAGGAAGAATCACCGCCGCCACGGAGACAGGGCCGGCCAGAGGCCCGCGCCCTGCCTCGTCGATGCCGGCGATGCTGCGGTAGCCGGCGGCGCGGAGGAGGTTTTCATGGTCAAGCGAGGGCATGACTCTGTGTAGCTCTCCGCAGAAATGGCGCAAGGTTCAGTCGGCAAAGAGCGCGGTGAGATGGAATTCATCGCGTGGAAAGAGATCTGTGTTGATCTCACCCAGCTTGGAGCGATCAGCATCAGGATTGATGAGATGAGTCTGGTAGTCCACCTGGGTGTAGTCAGCGAGCAGTTCACGGATGGGGATGCCTGCGCGGCTGAAGTGATCGCGGATTTCGAGATAGCCAAGCCGACGACGGAGGTCATCGGCACTTGCCTTGATGGGGTCGGGGCTGCCGATGAGCAGGACGCCGAGATCAAGCACGTGGGGAAAGACGCGGATGAAGGTGCTGCGGACGCGTGGTGTGGGTGCCCAGGTGACAGCGTAGCCGCCGGGCTTCAGGCGTCTGCTGATGAGGCGGAAGTACTCTTCGGAGTAGAGATTCCCAGACCCGGCGCTGTTCGGGCGCAGGGCATCGGCTTCGATGATGTCGAAGCGCTGTTCGGTTGTTTTAAGAAAGCGCCGCCCATCACCGGGAATGTGGCGGATGCGCTCTTCGCCAAGCAGAGCGGTCAAAGATGCGGAGGGATGCTTCGCCGCGTGATTTCTCAAAGACTGAAGCTGGCCTTCGATGATCTCGATGCAGAAGACTTTCTCCGTCTCATAACGTGCGGCGGCGCTGTAGGCGGTGTCACCGGAGCCGAGGCCGATGATGGCGATGCTTTCAGGGCGTGGATGCAGCAGGGCTGGCAAAGCGCCGAGGAGACTGTGGATGCCACCATAAGGCAGCCAGCTTTGGCCGATGCCGTTGACGAAGATGACGGTGTCACCCGGTGTTTCGGGGGTCAGCGTGACATGCTTTACGACGGCGAGCCCGCTGCTGTCTTCGACATGCTGGAGGTGATCTGTCGTGGTGGCGTGGACGAGCGCCCATAGCTGATCTTTGCCCGGCAGGCCGATCCAGATCATGAGACAAAGGCAACTCCATAACAAGATAGACCGATGCGAAACGGTTGGATGACTCATGATGGCGGCGACTCCCAGGAACGCGCCGAGCAAGAGGAGTGATTTCAGTGTCCCCGCACTTCCCAGCAGTGGGAGGAGGAGCCAGCTCACCACCAGAGTGCCCAGGACACTGCCTGCGATGTTGGCTGCCTGGAGCCACCCGAGGCGGCGTCCCATCTGAGCTGGGTCGTCTTGCACGGCCTTTTGCAGGAAGGGGAAACTCAGCCCCATGAGCAAGGTGGCGGGAACGATGAGCAGCAGGGGTAGCAAGAGGTAGAGCTGTGGTAGCAAGGACGTTTTCCCCGAAAGACCATGTAGCTGCCATTCGGTGATGGTGGAATTGATATCGAGTGGTTCATAGCTGCCGAGATATAGGCGGACATCGCTGAGCAAAGGCCAGTGATGAATGAGGTGCAAAGCCACGGTGAGGGAGGATGCCGCCAGCAAGGCCAGGCTGGCCTGCATCCATAAAAAAGTCTTCAGGGGTTCCACACTGCGGCGAACGCACGCGGTGCCGAGGAGTGAGCCAAGACCGAGTCCGCTAAGGAAAAAGCCGATCAAGGTACCGAAGGTGAAGGCGGTGGATTTGATCATCACCCCGAGCACGCGGAACCAGACCATCTCTAGGCCGAGGGCGAGAAAGCCGGTGGCCGCATAGAGCAGGAGGTAACGGACGAATGTGGGGGAGATGGGGGCTTTGACGTGTGTCCGCTCTTTCTCAAAGGATGGTATGGGGATGGCAACGGCATGAGGAATGAGCGGCAGGATGAGGAGTGTGCAGATCATGTTGCCAAGGGCGGCGATAGACAGGCTGTCCTCGATGCCATGCTGGGGCAAAAGTACCCAGGTGGTGATTATGGCTCCCGCTGCTGCACCCACGGTGTTGATGCCATAAAGCCAGCCGATCTGGACAGCGGCATCGTTGATCTGCTTGGTTACTCCACGGGTCAGCAAGGGGAGTGACAGGCCCATCAGAAAGGTGGGTGGCAGCAGCGCGAGCATGATGAGGAAGGCGCTGGTAGGGCGGAAGATAATGGTGTGGCTGAGCTGCTGGCAGAGAAGGTCATAGTACAGCCACTTGCTGCCTAATCCCCAAAGTCCGATGAGGACTTCAGCGCAGGCAAAAAAGCAGAGACTGCGCCGGGCAGAGGACCGATCGGCAAGCCAGCCTCCAGTCAGAGCACCCCCGCCCAATCCCAGCATGAAGGTGGCGACGATGATGGCGATGGATTGGATGTCACCGCCTGCAAAGATCACGAGCAATCGCTGCCAGCAAATCTGATAGCCAAGCGCCGACGCACCGGAGATGAGGAAGGCAAGCGTGGGCAGAACCATGAAGCTGCTTTTCATCATCGCATCGCCGAAAGATGGGATTGAAGCTTCTTTTTCATGCTTGCGTACACGGGATCAAGTTCCCCGCTTTGTTCAGCCAGGAGCAGGTGATGCATGGCGCGTTCTTCATGCCCGATCTGGGCAAGCACCTCCGCCATCGAAAGGTGAGCGGGGCGAAAGTTGGGGTAGGCTTTCAGGATCATTTCCCAATGGTTCACCCCTTCCTGTACACGCCCGGCCATGACCATGGCGGTGCCGCGCAGTTGCACCATCTGGACGGAGCGCGGCCTGCGCTGCAAGCCACGCGACGTGGCTTCGAGAGCTTTTTCCGCCTGCATCGTTTTTATATGCAACGTACACAGGTTCAACCATGCCTCGTCATCGTCCGAGTCCACTTCCAAAGCCCGTTCAAAGCAGCGGGCGGCTTCGTCGATTTTACCCGAGTTGTAATTCACGATGCCGAGTCCTTTCCAGACTCGGGCGGTATTGGAGCCCTTGGCCAGAGCATCTTTCCAAAGCGATTCCCGGTTTTGCAGCACCTCATTTCGCAGCAGGGTCGATATGGAAAGGGTCAAAATGGCGAGCGAACTGAGCGAGTAGAGCATCACCCGTCCTTCAAGGAGCCCGGAGGAAAAATTCAGCAGGCGGTGCAGGCCTGTTGCAAGCACGAGAAAAATGCCCACCGAGGGAAGGTAACAACGATGTTCGGCGAAGAGGTCCGGCAGGGGGACAATGCTGGATGATGGAAGAAGGGAGGTGAA
>JBILPY010000095.1:0-11039 GCA_044373575.1 Prosthecobacter sp.
GCCTCAAAGGTTACGCGCTGCGCCTCGCTCCGCCGACACACAAAGCCCTCACGCTCGAACTCCTGCGCGACTTCGCGAACAGCGACGACGAAGTCCTCCAACTCGAAGCTGTCCGCACTCTTGCCGCTCGCAAAGCCAGCGCCGAGATCGCCGCCGATGACAAACGCAGCCCACAACTCCGCGCCGAGGCCATCCTCGGGACCGACGACACCGCGCTGCTGCAAAAGCTCGTCGCCAACGACAACACCACGATCCGCGATGAAGCCAAACGCGCCCTCCGCTTCACCGATGGCTTCACACCTGCCGCGAATCGCCCGCCCTTCGATCAAACCGATGCTTGGCTGAAGCTCCTCGACGCCCTTCCAAGCAAGCCCGACACCGAAAACGGTCGCCGACTTTTCTTCAACACCAAGGTCGCCATCTGCGCCACCTGCCACCGCCATAGCGGGCGCGGCAACGTTGTCGGTCCCGACCTCACTCTCATCGCGCAGCAGGGCGACCGCGCGGCCATCCTCCGCTCTATCCTCGAGCCGCATCGTGAAGTCGCACCGCAGTTCTATCCGTCGCTCGTGAAGCTCAAAGACGGCACCGAGTTCACCGGCATTCTTCTCCGCTCCTCCAGCAGCGAAGTCT
The DNA here is from genome assembly GCA_044373575.1 of Prosthecobacter sp. Lineage (GTDB taxonomy): Bacteria > Verrucomicrobiota > Verrucomicrobiia > Verrucomicrobiales > Verrucomicrobiaceae > Prosthecobacter. The sequence continues at coordinate 634 of JBILPY010000095.1, forward strand.
TCCGCGACCTCACCGGCAAAGAACGTTCCTTCCCTGAAGCCGACGTCATCAGCCGCACCGAGATCAAAATGTCCCTCATGCCGCCAGGGCTCGTGATGTCGCTCACGGATGCCGAGCTGCGTGATCTGCTGGCCTTCCTTACCCAGCGATGAAAACCATCTTCTTTCTGTTCTGCGCCACGTGCTCCCTTGCCCAAGAGCCTGCCCAGCCTGCTGAGTTCGAGCACGCTGGAATCATGGCTGCATGGAAGGCTTACGCAGAAGTTTTGACCTTCGGCAAAGGCCAGACGCTGGCTTTGCTCGACGACGGCTGCACGATGTCGCGACCCGAATGGCAGGGAGACAAAGTCAAAGTCACTTACGACGCGGTGGATGGCGATGCTGATCCGAAACACGAAGGCAAAGGCTACCATGGCAGCACCATCGGCATTCCGTCGTCCGTGAACCATGGCGGCAAGCGCGGGGTGGCTTACAACAACCAGATCGCCATCGTCCGCAGCCTAGAGTGCTGTCATTGCAAGATCAGCGATGCAGTCTCGCTCGCCAAGGCGCTGCAATGGGTGATCGACCATCATGCGGAGCATCGCATCACCACCGTGAATCTCGCCCCCGTCGATGACAAAGAGCATGCGGAACCTGTTCCGACCGAGATCGATACCAAGCTCGCGAAGCTGCGCGAACTCGGCCTCTGGGTGGGCGCTCCCGCAGGCAATCACGACTTCACCAAAGGCATCTCATGGCCCGCGAGCCAGACGAACTGCTTCGCCATTGGTGCGGTTGCTCCCGGCAAGGACATCGTCATCCTCGACCGCAGCGCGAAGATCGATCTCCTCGTGCCCGCACGGGCCACGAGCAGTTCCAACGCCATCCTCTGCGGCTCTGTGATGATCCTGCGTGAGGCCATCGAGAAGTCCGGCTACGATTGGAAACAACATGGCTCCGACATCGCCAGTGCGATGATGAAGATCCTGCAAACCACCGGCGTGAAAGTCGAAGATAAAGCCAGCGGCCAGACCTTCCGCCGCCTTGATCTCATGGCCGCGTTGAAGCTTGTGATGGGCAGGTGATTGCCCTCAATAAAGGTAAGCGAACTCATTCGAGTTCAGCAGCACGAGACAGACATCGGCGAGCGCGCGGGTCTTGGCATCGCAATCGGCGGGCTGGAGGTCAGGTATGAAGTCGGTGTAGCCGGGCAGCTTCTCGTTGAAGGAAAATTTCTCGCCGGTGTTCTCTTCAACGGCGTCGCGGCGGACTTCGATGGGGGGCTTCGATTTCGTGAAGGTCAGCTTCGTTTGTTTGGCCTCCATGTCGCGCCAGTGGGATTCGGTGGCGGTTTTTTCGTCTGCAGTGGGCGAACGACCAAAGGTGAGTTGGAAGACGCGCGCGATCACATCGGCAGGCTTTTCCTTCTGCACTCGATTCGCCAGCGCCAGCGCCCGATCATAACTGCTTTGGCCGTTGAAGAGGCTGAAGACCTGCGGCGTGACGGTGGAGACCTCGCGGGCTTCGCAGGAGAAATCAGGCGCGGGTTCGTTGAAGACCTCCATGAAGGGATCGCGCAAGCCGCGAATTTTCAGTGCGTAGAGACTGCGGCGGTGGCGCTGGGAGGGCAGGGGATTCGGCACCCAGGCAGACGCAAAGGTTCCCATGACCTGACGTGGTTGCATGGCGACCTCGATGTTGATCTCGGGGCGATTCGGAATGCCGCCGAGAGTTGGGTTCAGTTCGCCGGTGATGCTGAGCATGGCATCGCGCATCTCTTCCGCCATGAGACGGCGGGGCTTGAAGACAGCGTAGGAGGAACTTTCGAATTCGTCCGATGAACGAGCTTGGAAACTCGTTCTACGATAGGCCGCACTCGTCATGATCAGCCGGTGCATCTCTTTGAGGCTCCATTTCTTCTCCACGAGCGTGGCGGCCAGCCAGTCGAGCAGTTCGGGATGCGTTGGCTTCTTGCCGGTGCTGCCGAAGTTGTTCGGATTGCCGGCGATGGCCTGGCCAAAGTGCCAGAGCCAGAGGCGATTGACGATGGTGCGTGTGGTGAGCGGGTTCGTGGGGCTGGCGATCCATTTGGCGAGTGCTGTGCGTCTTCCTTCGACGGCTTCGGGGAACTCGATGGTATCGAGTGCAGAGAGGACGCCCGGTTTCACTTTGGTGGTGGGTGAGAAGGGATCGCCGCCACCGAGGATGGCGGTTTGTTCGAGTTCGCCATTGGTCATGCGATCCTGTGGCATGCGCATGGGCTGGTACACGGACTTAATGTCCGGCGTGACTCCATTGTACACGCTGAAGGCAAAGGGCTCGTAGCGCTCCAGCTCCCACTTCAGGCGCTCCAGGCCTTTGCGGGCCACGCGTTCGTTGCCGTAGTCTTCTGGTTCGAAGCCGACGAGCTTGGGCGGATACTGATCTTCGGTGAAGCCCTGCTTGCTCAAAATTTGGCGCGCTGTTGAAAACACATCGGAGAAGTCTCGCTCGGCTTTTTTGCCGCCGCCTTTTTTTGCCTGGGCGACGGCGGCGTTCCATTTCGCAGGGTCGAGTTTCTTTTCTATGAACCACTTTTGCGCGTTCACGAGCAGTTTGGCATCGAGACGTTCCAAAACGGTCATGTGCTCGGCACGCCGAGTTTCGAGGTGTTTTTTTTCGTCGAAGCCGGCGGTGTTTTCTTCCTTCAAAAATGGCGCGGGGCGCTCGGCGAGCTGGGTGGTGCTGAAGCAGGCCTGCATGGCGTAGTAGTCGTGCGTGGGCACGGGATCGAATTTATGATCATGGCAGCGGGCGCATTGCAGCGAGTGCGCGAGGAAGGTCTCGCCGACGCTGTTCGTCACGTCATCGAGAAAGCGCTGCCGGGCGACTTTGGCGACCTCCATGCCGGTGAGTTCCCACGGGCCCATGCGGAGGAAGCCGCTGGCGATGAGCTTTTCGGGATCATTCGGCTGCATCTCATCACCGGCGATCTGCTCGACAATGAACTGGTCGTAGGGTTTGTCGGCGTTGAAGCTGCGCACGATGTAGTCGCGGTAGCGCCAGGCGTTGCCGCGTTCGTAGTCGTTCGCGAAGCCGCTGCTGTCCGCGTAGCGCACGACATCCAGCCAGTGGCGGGCCATGCGCTCGCCGTAGTGGGGGCTTTCCAGGAGACGGTTGATGAGACGCAGATAGGCGCCGGGCTTGTCAGACGTGTCTGACAAGTCGGACTCGAAGGCAATGATCTCCTGCGGCGTGGGTGGCAGGCCGAGCAGATCAAAGGTGGCGCGGCGGATGAAGGTGCGGGCATCGGCGTCAGTCGCAGGGTCTTTGACGGCGAGCAGCGCATCCACGGGATGCACTGAGGACTGAGCACTGAGCACTGGTTTCCGCACCCGCTGATACCCCCACAACGACTCCGGCTTGTAGCGGCGGTTCGCCCATTCAGGAGAAAGCGCGCCGGTGACCTTCACCGTGATGCCATCTTCGGCGCTCCACCTTTCTGCGCTGGCTTTGGCGATGACGTTTCGCTTGGCTTCATCGGGCCAGGGAGCGCCGCCGGTGATCCAGTCTTTGATCCAGGCGAGTTGCTCGAGCTTGAGCTGGTCCGCTTCCTTTGGCGGCATGGGTTCCCAATCGTCATGTGTGCGGGTGGAGGCGAGGTAGAGCGGGCTTTCGTCGGGCTTTCCAGGGATGAGGGCTTTGGTTTCGCTTTCGCCACCTTTGATCGCACTCTCCAGCGTGCGCATGTCGTAGTCGGCCTTGATCTTCTTTTCGTCGTTGCCGTGGCAGGCGAGGCATTTCTCCTGAAACAAGGGCCAGACGCGGCGCACGAAGAGGGTCTCGGCGTCCTCGGCTTGGAGCGACGAGGATGCGAAAAGGGCAAACAAAACGGATCGGAATGTCATGGTGGGAAAACGATGGAAACGAGCCGTCATTTCTTTTCCCAGCAAGTCATCCGACTTCGCTCCAGCGGATGTTCCGACGGATGCCGACGACGTGGAAGTGCGTGTCTGAATCCTGGATGTAGCCTTTGGGGTCGATGAACATGCCTTCGGACTCGAGCCGTGACTTTTGCAGGTCTTGCAGCTCCGCTTCCATTTTCGGGCTGATGCGGGCATCCGCACTGACGACGCGGTGCCAAGGCAGCGCTTTCGATTCCTCCTCCGTGAGCCGACTCATCACAAAGGCGACATGCCGCGCCATGACGTTCATGTGGACGGCGATGCTGCCGTAGGTGGTGAATTGGCCTTCAGGGATCAGCCCGACCAGACGGATCACTTCCGCACGGATGCGGGCAAAGGCAGGGGATTTGGCTTTGGCCATGGGTTAGGGACGGTCTCAGAGGTGACTGGCGGACGCGGTGTGGGCAAGGTGCAGAGGAATGAGAAGAAGCTTCAATCAGAAAAACATTATGAAAATTATGGAATAATGGTTAAGTTCTCAGATGTTCCGTTCTCACCCCAAATTTAAGCCACTGGCCCAACACCTGCCGTTGTTGTTTGGGTTCTGGCTTGGGCTGACGGGGTTAAGTTCGGCAATCGTGCTTCTGGACACGGACAATGCGTCAGCGAACACGACCACACCAACGGGGCTCTATGCGGACAGTGGCTGGGGTTTCCAGGGGGAGTATGGCGGTTTTCTCGGGACGATGGTCGGGCAGCAATACTTTATTACTGCCCAGCACTTTGGGGTGCAGGGCAGCACGTTTGTGAGCACGGCGAAGTTCAACGGCGTGGCGGATGTGACCTACACGATCGATGCTTCGGCGAATGGTGGCGCGGGCTTTTGGGACATCGCCGGGACGGACCTGCGGGTGTTCAAGGTCAACGAGAGCTTCTCCACTTGGGCCGAGATTTACACGGGCAGCAGTGAAGTCGGGAACACGATGGTGACCTTTGGCCGAGGTGGTCCACGCGGGGCAGAAGTGACGGTCGGACCGACGGTTCATGGCTGGCACACCACGGGCATGGATGGCGTCTCGCGCTGGGGAGCGAATGAAGTGAGCGGGATCGTCTCCAGCGGTGTGGGGGATCTGATCTCGGCGCAGTTCAACAACGTGTCGGGCCAAAACGAGGCCACGCTTTCCTCCGGTGATTCGGGCGGCGGTGTTTTCATCCAAGTCGGTGCGCAGTGGTTTCTGGCGGGCATCAACTACGCGGTGGATGGTTTCTTTGACACGAACAGCACGGTGGGCGATTTCAGCGAGTTCGACGCGGCACTCTTCGACAAAGGCGGATTCTTTGAAGGTAGCGATGGCACAGGCTGGAGCTTCCACAAAGACACGGGCCTGGATAAACCGAGCAGCATGTATGCCTCCCGCATCTCGACGAGTTCGACAGAGATCCTGTCCATCGTGGCGGTGCCAGAGCCGGGCAGTCTGACTCCTCTGGCGGTGCCAGAGCCGGGCAGTCTGACTCTGCTGGCGATGGCGGGAGTCGTGATGTTGAGGCGCCGCCGGGTCGTTTGAGTCACTTCGCTTTCAGCTCGGCAAAGATGAGCCTGCCAGCGGAGGTGGGCAGGGCGCTGGAGATCACGACATCGACGGTTTGGCCCACATAGGCGGCAGCTTGGTTGACGACGATCATGGTGCCGTCAGGAAGGTAACCCACGGCTTGATGCTTATCCTTGCCGGGTTTCTGGAGGCTGAGCGCAAGGGCATCGCCAGGATTGAGCTGCGGCTGGAGGGCCATGACGAGATCGTTGAAGCTCAGGACCGTGATGCCACGAAGGCGGGCGACTTTGGCGAGGTCTTCGTCGTTGGTCAGCAGGCGGGCATTGAGCTGGCGGGACAGATGGGCCAGGCGGGCATCCACGGAGAGGTCATCGCGCTTTTCCCAGCTCTCAGGTTCGAAGATGGAGAGTCGCACGCCGGGCAGGGCACGGAGTTTTTCCATGACTTCGAGGCCGCGTTTGCCGCGTAGCACTTTTTGATTGTCGCCAGACTCGGTGAGGCGCTGGAGTTCGTCCAAAACGAAGCGCGGGACGACGAGCGGGCCGCTGAGGAAGCCTGTGTCTGCCACTTTGAGGATGCGTCCGTCGATGATGATGTTCGTGTCGAGCAGGAGAGGCTCGCCCTCCGCGCCTTCGCGACGAAACTGCACATAGGGGATGATGAACGCGAACTGGTCGCGATCACTGCGCAGGGCGACGGTGACGCCGAAGAAGGCGAGCGAGGCATAGATGACGAGCTGCACGAGGTTTTGCAGCGCCTCGCTGCCGGGCTTTGACTGGAAGTAGTCGAGCTGGAAGACGCCGATGCGGGTGATGAGCCAGGCGCAAAAGAGGCCGACTCCGAGACCGAAGGTGGCGTGGGAGAAGTCCCGCAGTGTCACGCGCGTCAGTGTGAGGTCCAGAACCAGGAGCATTCCCATGACGACCGCGCCTGTGATCGCTCCCGTCCATGCCGGCTGGTCAAAGCCGAGCGCGATCGTGATGCCGATGAACACGAAGAGCGAAAAGAAGAGCGCCCGGACAAGGCGGATGGACCACGGAGAGTTCATGGAGAAGTATTGCGTACGCAGAGTAGCGACACGGGCGGGCTTTGACGAGAGGCAAATGCGCTGAGCGAACTCTTTGCAAATCACCGTCAAGTGCGGCAAACCTCCGCCCCGCCCCATGCCCCGCGTTTACATCAAGACCTATGGCTGCCAGATGAATGAGCGCGATACCGAGCAGGTATCGCAGATGTTCGTCGAGCGCGGCTATACCATGACGGCGACGGATGCGGACGCGGATGTGGTGCTGATCAATACCTGCTCCGTGCGCGATCAGGCGGAGCAGAAGGCGATGGGAAAGATGGGCATGGTGCGGCGGCGGAAGGTGCCGCTGGTCGCAGGCTTCATGGGCTGCATGGCGCAGAGCCGGGGTTCAGAGCTGGTGGACAAGACGAAGGTGGATCTCGTCGTCGGCACGCAGAAGTATCATCGCGTAGTCGAGTATGTGGATGAGATCATCCGGGCCAAGGAAGCGCGGCAGATGGACGAGGAGCGCTTTTCCATCGTGGATATCGACGAAGAAGACGCGAGCCAGAACACGATTCGGGATCACACGCTGAAGCCGAAGCAGGGCTCCGCCTTCGTGAGCATCATGCAGGGCTGCAACATGAAGTGTACCTTCTGCATCGTGCCCTACACACGCGGCGGAGAGCGTGGGCGGCCCATCGCAGACATCGTGGAGGAGGTCCGCCGCCTCGCCGATCAAGGCGTGAAGGAAATCACGCTTCTCGGGCAGATCGTGAATCTTTACGGAAGGCATGAGTTTCCCGTCGTGGATGGGAAGTCACCCTTTGTTCAGCTCATCGAGGCGGTGCATGAGGTGCCGGGCATCCAGCGCATTCGCTTCACCAGTCCTCATCCGATTGGCTACAAGAAGGACCTGATCGAGGCCTTCACGTATTTACCGAAGCTCTGCGAGCATGTGCATTTGCCGATCCAAAGCGGGAGTGATGAGATCTTGAAGAAAATGCACCGGCCCTACACGTCGGCGAAGTTCAGCGAACTCGTGGAGCGCATCCGCGCAGCACGTCCTGGCATCGCGGTGACGACGGATGTGATCGTGGGCTTTCCGGGTGAGACGGAGCAGCATTACCTGGGGACGCGGGAGCTCTTCGATCGGCTGAAGTTTGATAACGCCTTCGTATTCCGCTACTCGAAGCGTCGCGGCACTCCAGCAGCGGAGATGGCGGAGGAACTGCAAATCAGCGAGCAGGAGAAGGAACGCCGCAATCAGGACCTGCTGACGCTGGTGAACTCACACGCGTATCCGCGCTATGAAGAGCTGATCGGCCAGCGCGTGGAGGTACTGTGCGAGGGCACGAGCAAGACGAACGAGTCACGCCTCACGGGACGCACGCGGACGAATCGAATCGTCGTCTTCGAGGGCAATCCCGAGCGTCACATCGGCGAGATCTTCGATGTGAACATCACGGGCTGGGCGAACTTCACGCTGTTTGGCGATCTGGTCGTCGTCTAGGCCAAAGCCTTCCGACGTGCGGGTTTGCGGGCTGCTTTGACGGCTGGACGCGGGGCACGGCGGGCGGGTTTTGGCGCGGAGATGATTACTTCAGCAGGCTCGGCCTGGGCATCTTTGAGGGCACGGAGTTCCTTTTCCACCTCGGCGAGGCGGCGGGAGGTGACATCGAGCTTTTTGGTGACGAGGCGGGCGACGAATTCAAACAGCGCGGCGTGGAAGGCGGGGTCCTCCTCACGCGGGTGGATGTCCTGGAGGAATTTCTGGTCCACGGCGAGGCAGAGGGCGCGGCTGCCGGCGATGACGGAGGCGGCGCGTTTGTCCTGATTGACCAGGGCCAGCTCGCCGAAGACGTCTCCAGGGCGAGAAATGGTGGCCACGGTTTTGCCGCTCACGCGGACTTCGAGATTCCCGCTAAGCAGGACGTAGATGCGGCTGTCGATGGTTCCTTCCTGGATGATCGTGTCCCCCGGATCGCACTGGAGGAGGGAGGAGGAGTTCAGGACTTCGTCGAGCTGTTCGTCGGTGAAACTATTGAGGAACGGCACGGCCTTCAAAGGCGCGGGCAGGCGTCCTTCTTCATGGATATAGGCGTACTCTTTCATGGTGTTAGCTGGCTTATCTCATGGATACGAGACACGCAGCAAGATCATTCCCCGTGCCAGCGGAAGATTTTTCGTCCCCCAGATGGGGGACATAGAGAATCAAGTGCCAAAGCAGCGGTCCCCGGCATCTCCGAGACCAGGCACGATGTAGAAGTTCTCATTTAACCCCACATCAATGGCAGCGGTGACGACGGGCACGTCTGGGTGCGCTTCATGCAGCGCCTCCAAGCCCTGTGGGCTGCTGACCACAGAGACGAAGGTGAGCCGCTCGGCACCGGCGGCCTTGAGCTGCTTGATCGTGAAACAGGCGCTGCCGCCGGTGGCGAGCATGGGGTCGAGCACAAAGACATCGGCCTCATGCAGGACGACCGGAAGTTTGGCATAGTAGGGCCTCGGCTGGGCGGTCTCCTCACAGCGTGCGATGCCGATGTGGGCCACGACGGCCTCGGGCACGAGGGCGTGGATGGCATCACTCAGACCTAAACCAGCACGTAGGATGGGAACGATGACGATGGGGCGGGCAAAGGTCTGCCCCTGTGTCTCAGCGAGCGGTGTCTGGATAGTGACCTCCGCCGTCTCCAATCCACGGCTGGCGACGGTGAAGAGGATCTCTGCCAGCCGATGCAGATGCCAGCGGAATTGTGCCGGGGGCGTGTCCTGCCGGCGCATGGCCGTCAGGTGAATCTGGGCCAGCGGATGGGTGACGACGAGAGGCTGTGGGGCGGACATATGAGGAACTCAATTTCCCGTTGGAGCACCCTGCGCTGGCATCGAGGGAGCGGCGGGCTTGATTTCCTCGGTAGGAGCAGGGGAGGGGAACGGGGCGCCGATGGGTACCAGTGTGGTGCCAGTGGCCGGAGCCTGTGCTGCGGGTGTCGCGGCAGGTCCGTTTGGATCACCTGGAGCCAGGGAGGTGGCGGCATTAGCTGCGGCGGCTGCTTCTTCGGCTTTCTTTCTCGCGGCGGCGAGCTTGGCGGAGTTGGCCTTGGATTTCTCGGCGGACTGCTTGAGGTAGGTCTGGTAATCCGGGCCGCTGCCTTCGATCTTCACCGGGGTGCCGATGGCGGTGTGCTTGAACATGGTGCCGGCGAACTTTGATGGCAGGCGGATGCAGCCGTGGGAGGCGCGCTTTCCAGGACGCGGGATGGGGCCGATGTGCATGCCCACGCCATCGCCCGTGAGGCGCATGAAGTAGGTCATCTTGGCGGCTTCGAAGCGTCCACCGGGAGGCAGGAGATCACGGCCCTGTTTGAAGTCGGAGTTCACGAGTTTGCCCGCTGCGTCGTAGCCTTTGCCATAGAGGTTGGAGACTTTGTCAGAGATCTTCTCCAGCACTTTGAACTCGCCAATCGGCGTGGGGAAGCTGGTGATGCCGGTGGCCACGTAGGTCCAGCCGAGCTGCTCTTCGCCATTGTAGAGATAGGCCCTCTGGTCGTCCACATTGATGCGGATGGAGGTGATGTCTTTGCCAAGGCCATTCCATTCGAAGAGCCCGGTGGGTTTTTTCACGACTGGTGGAGGCTCTGGCGGCGGAGGCGTGGTCTTACAAGCAGCCAGCCAGATGGCGGCTATGATCAAAGAACCGCGTGTGGCGAGGCGAAGCAGGTTTGGGGGATGCATGTAGCTGGAAGATTACGTTGTCAGTGGAAACTGGCAACGATGGCGTTCAGAAGAGTGGGAGTTCAAGCATGCCCTTATTCATACATGTCGATGCTGTTTCCAAGTGTCTAATCAGGGCCCAACAATGGACCCATTCAAGAAGCCGAATGGGAAAATCTGTTACGGGATCGGCACAGCGGTGACCTGTACCTGATAAAACTTGCCGGGGCCCGATGAATCAGTGTCTGTAAAAATCAGTCCGCTGCCTGAA
>JBILPY010000096.1:0-11032 GCA_044373575.1 Prosthecobacter sp.
CTTGGAGAAAAAAAGCCCGTGAGCTGCTGCGCCAAAGTGTGCGGCCTGAAGAGGTGGACTGGTGTGATGTCACGCAGACAGCGAGTCTGCTCATGGAAGACACCGCCATCTATGCCTCACGACCCACACAGGACATCAAAGTGCCGCCTGACTTTCTCTCCCTGGCCGCCAGCGTCTGCGCGCATACGGACGAGCGCCGCTTCGCCATTCTCTACCGGCTGCTGCATCGTCTCACGCTCGGCGGCGAAAGACATCTTCTCGCCATGCCGCATGATCCCGACACGCGTCAGTGCCAAGTTTGGGCGAAGGCCGTGGGGCGGGACATCCACAAGATGCACGCCTTCGTTCGCTTCCGACTCATCGGCACCAGCGAGACCGGGCGCGAGCAGTTCGCGGCTTGGTTTGAGCCCACCTATCGCATCATTCGTCTGGCATCACCCTTCTTTGAAAGGCGCTTCGTTGGCATGGACTGGTCCATCTTAACACCCGATGAATGCGCCCACTGGGATGGCAACGACCTCACCTTCAGTCCCGGCGTTGCTAAGGGAGATGAGCCCGACGCCGATGCGCACGATGACCTCTGGCGCACCTATTACCGCAGCATCTTCAATCCCGCCCGCCTGAAGATCCAGGCCATGCAGTCCGAGATGCCGCAGAAGTATTGGAAGAACCTGCCCGAGGCACAGATCATCCATGAACTCATCACCGGCAGCTCTAGCCGAGTGAAGCAGATGATCGCCACGCCCGAGCGACCTGTGAAGCCAATGCCGAACAATGCCTATCTAAAATCGCTACATCAGCGCCCTGCTACGACGCCGTCAGCGGATACACCGTCACCGCCACGCCCGGAGAGCCGATGACATGGTCCGGCGATCGTGTCGGAACGGCGTAACCATTGAGACAGAAAAGATCCGCATCCCATGACTCCAGCTCCACCTCCACCAGCGGATACGGCGAATGATGCACGCGACCTGATCGGAGGCCGCGCGGCGTCTGTGTGTATAGCAGATACCGCTCCGCCAGAAAGAACTCCAGCGTCCCCGGCTCCGCCATTCGCGTTCCCGCTTTGAGCCGATAGCGAAACTCCGACGTGTGTGCATCACCGCGTCTTTGAGAGCAGTAGTGGACCATCCCATCCACCGCCTTCGTTAGTGACATCTTCGCGTGCTGATACGGCAGATGAAACAGCGTCCGCGCCGTCCACACGGCCAGCGCTTGATTGCACTCCAGCGAGTCAAACCACACGCCCGGCCTGCCTTGATCATCGTGGACATAGGTGCGGAGGTTCATCTCCAGAAAGTCGCTGATACCCGGCACCGGCGGGCAGAAGCGCGGGCGGATGCCGCGCATGGCGAAGGGAACGATAGCCACCCAGGCCTGCCCTTCAAACGTGTCCACATGCAGCCCCGGCGGCAGGCGCTTCTGAATCTCCGCCGGGTCCCAGGCCCAGTGCAGGAACAACAGATCCTCCCAGCGCTGATGCATGACCGCCGGCTGGTCGAGCGGCTTGTCACGCAGGGCGGTTCGTTGAGGAAGTGTGGGTGACATCAGGCAAATGTTACGATTCAAAGATTGCCATAAGTCCAAGATAAGATAGGCGAGACACATCGTGTGGAATTAATTCATCATCATGGTGATGCGCCGCGCATAGATGAAAATCTCTTCATGCTCATCAAAGCCATCTCCCGCTGTCTCCTGGTCTTTTCGGCACTCGGATCTCTCCTCACTCTTCAAGCACAAGCCCAGGGCCCGATCTCGGCGGGTTACAACTCCGCGGCGGATGTGCCGGTCACGTCAAACAACTTCACGGCGACAGGCAGCAGCATTAACTTCGCTCTGAACTTCGCCCCGCCGGTGGGGACCTCGCTGAAGGTGGTGGAGAACACCGGGCTCACTTTCATCAATGGTGAGTTCAGCAATCTCACCCAGGGGCAGACGGTGACCATTCCCTATGGCGGGAAGAACTACGACTTCGTGGCAAACTACTACGGTGGTTCGGGTAATGATCTGGTGCTGGTTTGGAAGAAGAACCGCCTCGTGGTCGCGGGCCGTGGCAGTCCGCAGGCCGGGGTGAGCCCGGCCACGAGTGGAAATATCACGATCATGCGGGATGTGGGAACCGCAGGCGGGCTGCTGGACGGGAAAACGATCTTCCAGGTGGCGAACGGCTTCGATCACACCGTGGTGCTTTGTTCTGATGGCACGCTGTTTTCATGGGGGGAGGGATTTTATGGTGCTCTTGGCTATGGCTCGCTGACCAGCCGTGATCAGCCCGGTCTGGTGGATCAGACCGGCGTGCTGGCTGGAAAGCGTGTGGTGTCCATCGGCGCAAGCGGTAAGCATACGTTGGTCCTTTGCTCCGATGGCACACTGGCGAGTTGGGGGGAGAACGGCCTAGGCCAGGTCGGCGATGGCACGACAACAAAACGTAGTAGCCCGGTGCTCGTGAGCACCAGCGGCGCTCTTTCGGGAAAGACTCCCATCGCCATCTCTGTCGGCAACCATGGGACGAACATCGTGCTCTGCTCCGACGGCACTCTGGTCGGCTGGGGGCCGAGCAACTCCTACGAGCTGCTTCAGGGCAATCGGACGACTCAGACCTCGCCGGTGACCTTGAATATCACAGGTTCACCACTCGTAGGCCGCACTGTGGCCAGCTTTGGCATCGGCATTGCCCACGTCACCGTCCTCTGCACGGACGGCACCCTCATCGCCTGGGGGGCGGGCATTTACGGTCAGCTAGGCACTGGCAGTCAAAACGAATCGCAAACCCCCACGCTGGTGAATGTGGGTGCAGGTTCCGCTCTGCAAGGCAAGTCGGTGAAATCCCTCTCCGTCGGTGATGCTGAAGTGCTCGCCCTCTGCACGGACAGCACGCTGGTGAGCTGGGGCCTCTTCTCGGGCGATGGCGTGGATACTGCCTCCCGCCTGCTGCCGACCCTGGTCAGCACCACCACCGCCCTCGCGGGCAAGACGGTGGTGAAAATCGGCTGCCATGCCAATGACAAGAACGTCATCTGCTCCGACGGCACGCTGGCCGTCTGGGGTGGGAACTATTATGGCGAACTGAGTGTCGGCACGAATCAGAACGTACTCGCTCCGGCCGCTGCCATCACGAACATTGGCACCGACGAGGCCTTCACCGCCACCACGGCAGACAGCGCTTCCTCAAATATCTTGTACATCGTCTCCACAGGCGGCGTGCCAGACATCAGCGTGGAGCCCATCGCCGGTGCGCCGCTCAGCGATGGCGGTACGGTGGCCCTCGGCAACAGCGAACCCGGCGTGCCCGTCACTCAGTCCTTCAATCTCTCGAATCTCGGCAGCGAGCCTTTGACCATCACCGGCATCACCAAGACCGGCACGCACGCTGCACAGTTCACCGTCGCTAGCGCCAGCTTCCCCCTCGTGCTGCCAAAGCTGAGCAGCGTCGGCATCACCGTCACGTTCACTCCTGTGGGCACCGGAGCCCGCAGCGCCGCGCTGCAAATCACCTGCAATGACCCGGACGAGGCTACCTTTGACCTGAATCTCAGCGGCACCGGAGTCGCACTGAACACCGCGCCCGTCGTGGCGAACTATGTGACTGGTAACGAAGTGCCTGTCTCCGCACCGCGCTTCACCGCAGCGGGTCGCACGCTGAATGTCACCCTCGGTCACACGCCCGTCACTGGTCGGAACTTCACCGTGGTGGAAAACACCGGCCTCGCACCGATCTACGGCACCTTCACCGGACTCGCCCAGGGACAGTCCGTGGTGCTCACCTTCGGTGGCGAGAGCTACTACTATGTGGCCGACTACTTCGGCGGTAGTGGCAATAACGACCTCGTGCTCGTCTGGGCCGCCAACCGCATCTTCACCTGGGGGCCGAGCGGCTCCCACCTCGGTCGTCCGAACACTAACACCAGCATCCCCGGCGCTGTCACCACCGTCCCTCCGCTCAATGGACGCTCCATCCTGAAGCTCGCCTCCGGCAGAGATCACGCCATCGCCCTTTGCTCAGACGGCACACTCGTCGGCTGGGGAAACGGTGACTACGGCCAGCTCGGCAACCAGGGCAGCGGCAACAATTACCTCGTGAATCAAACAGGTGTCCTCGCTGGCAAACGCGTCATCGACATCGCCGCCGGTCAGTTTCACACCCTGGCTGTCTGCTCGGACGGCACCCTCGCGGCCTGGGGCGCTGGACTTGACGGTGTGCTCGGCAGGGGAAACACGAATGAAGCCCGCCAGCCTGTCCTCGTGGACGTGACCGGTGCACTCGCCGGGAAAAAAGTCGTCGCCGTCTCAGCCGGCAACCGCAACAGCTACGCCCTCTGCTCCGATGGCACCGCCTTCGCCTGGGGTGCCAATAATAGCGGCCAGATCGGTGACGGCACTGGCACCACCAGGCTCAGCCCCGTGGCTATCAAGCGCATCGGCACCGCCCTCGCTGGGAAGCTCATCAAGCAAATCGCGGCGGGCAACATCTATGCCATGGCCCTGTGCACCGACGGCACCTTCGTCTCCTGGGGTACGGGTCAGCTTGGTCGTGGCATCGGTGGTGACAGCTCCCCCACCGCGATCGCCATCAACACCGGTGTGGGCAGCGTCTTCGCGGGTAAAACGATCAAGAACTTCTCTCCAGGCGATGCTGGTCCCTGCGTGCTCTGCACCGATGGCACCCTCGCCGCCTGGGGCTTCGCCGCCGGGGACGACACCGGCACGGCCTACGACACCGCCCCCGTCCTCGTCGATTTGGTCACCTCCGCCCTCGCAGGCAAGACTGTCACCCACCAGATGGCCAGTGGCGATGCACGGTTCGCCATTGCCTCCGATGGCACCCTGGCAGGCTGGGGCAACAACAGCGAATATCGAGTCGGTGACGGCACCACCATCGACCCTTACCTCCCCGCCGCCGTCGTCAGCACTCAACTGGGCACGAACGAGCGCTTCGCCTGGTTTGGCAGCGCACCCAGCTCCGTAGCCGTCATGGCCGTCGTCGCTGGACCTGCCGTGGGTGAGATCGACGTCCAAGAATTCACAAACACCAGCCTCGTGGATGGCAACGAGCTCGATTTCGGTTACGTCGTGCTCAACACGACTCGCACCAAGACCATCACCATCAAAAACGTCGGCCCCGGCCCTCTCACCGGCCTGACCATCTCCATCGACGGCGTTGCTGCGGACGACTACGACATCATCGTGCCTCCTGTCACGCCTGTCGCCCCCGGAGAAAGCACCTCCTTTGTGCTCCAGTTCCTGCCCACCAACTTCGATGGCAACAGCGCCGCCCTGCACATCAGCAGCAATGACACGGACGAGAACCCCTTCGACCTAACCCTGTATGGTTACGGCTACGGCTCTCCTTATGTCTATCTCTACGACGCCGACGAAAACGAACTCGACTCCGATAGCACCTTCACCTTTGGCGATGCCGCCACGAACACCCCGCGCCTGCGCACTTTCATCCTCGAAAACGGCGGTGAGCTACCGCTGACCGGCATCGACATCACCTTCCCCACAGGTCCCCCCGGTATTTACAGCCTCGCCACAGCGCCGCCCACCAGCCTCGCCCCCGGAGCCAGGGCCACCTTCGTCGTCGCCTTTGCCCCCGGCTCGCTCGGCACCTCGAACGGGACCATGAGTATCGCCAGCAATGCCGACAACAACCCCTTTGGCCTCGCCTTCACCGGCACCGGCATCGACCCCAGTCCGCCCGAGATCACTGTCATTGATCACGATGACGACGATTTCGAACTCACGGACAACACCGGCACCGTCGCCCTCGGCAATGTTGTGCAGGGCATCGGCAAGACACGCACCTTCTTCATCCGCAACCTCGGCACTGGAGCCCTCACCGGTCTGACCTTGAGCAAGACCGGCGCGAATGCCGCTGACTTCACCTTCAGCGCTCAGGAAACCAACGTGCTCGCCTATGAGCAGACCACGGCGTTCACCGTCACCTTCCTCCCCAGCGCCCTCGGTGCCCGCACCGCCACCATCCGGGTCGCCAGCAATGACGCGAATGAGAACCCCTTCGACATCACCCTCACCGGCTCCGGCACCACGCCTGAGATCTCCATCGAAGTCCCCGCCTCCACGCCGGTCGCCGATGCAGGCACATTGAACTTCGGCACCAACGTCAACGTGGGCGCTGGAGTGGACCACACCTTCGTCATCAAGAACCTCGGCACCGCCACGCTCTATCTCAGTGGCATCGTCATTGATGGCCCGAACGCCGCTGACTTCAGCCTGCTGGGCCTCTCAGACGCCGCCATCGGGCCCGGTCTGTCCGCCACCCTGCCCATCACCTTCCGGCCCCGCAGCTTCGGACCGCGCACTGCCGCCATCCATTTCGTGAACAACGACAGCAACGAGAGCCCCTACGACATCAAACTCGCCGGCACCGCCATCGGACCTGAGATCAGCGTGGAGCAGCCTGCCGCCACCGTCCAGGTCGATGGAGCCGGCTCCATCAACTTCGGCCCCGCCGTGCAGCCTGCCTTCTCCTCTCGCACCTTCACCCTCAAGAACCCCGGCACCGCCTCCCTCACCGGCATCGCCCCCACCTTCAGCGGACCCGATGCGGCGAACTTCAGCGTCACTACCGCACCTCTGGCTACAGTGGCCTCGAAGGGCACCACCACCTTCGTCGTGCGCTTCACGCCGAGCGCCCTGCGCGTCTTCAATGCCACCCTCCGCATCGCCAGCAACGACTACGATGAGAACCCCTTCGACATCCCCGTCTCCGGCGAAGGCGTCGAGACCCTGATCCCTTCGTTTGAGGTCCATCCCGACAGCCAGATCGTCGCCCTCGGCGCGCCCGTCAGCTTCAGCGCCACGGTGGACTCCCCCACCGCCTTCACCAGCCAGTGGTTCAAAGGCACCACCACCTTTGCCAAGATCGCCGGAGCCACCGCCACGACCTACACCCTCCCCGCCGTGAAGCTCACCGATGCCGCCGTGCTCTACCGCATG
Source organism: Prosthecobacter sp. (assembly GCA_044373575.1). Taxonomy (GTDB): domain Bacteria; phylum Verrucomicrobiota; class Verrucomicrobiia; order Verrucomicrobiales; family Verrucomicrobiaceae; genus Prosthecobacter. The sequence goes on from JBILPY010000096.1 coordinate 6,961, forward strand.
AAGGCCACCAATCCCTCCGGCAACACCGACAGCAGCACCGCCGCCCTCACCGTCGTCGATCGCACCTCGAAGACCCAGAACCTCGCCTCCGGCCTAGCCAAAGCCACCTTCACCGTCAGCGTCGCCACCACACCCGGCACCCCTTTGACCTACCTCTGGCTCAAAGACGGCGAAACCCTCCCCGTCGATCCCGACTACGTCGCCACCGGCAATACCCTCGTCATCAACACCCTCGTCCCCGAGGACGCCGGCACCTACACCTGCGAGGTCACCGGCCCCGGCGGCACCCTCGCTGGCGGAGACAATGTCCTCACCATCTTCGACTCCGCCCCAGTCATCTCGCCGAATCCCGTCGTCATGGATGAAGGCATTGTCAGCGGCGACTACAGCTTCTTCATCCCGCTGGATGAAAACGAAGGCACCCCCACCAGCTTCACCGCCACGCCGTTGCCTCCCGGTTTGAAATTCAACACCGTCACAGGCGAGTTCACTGGCAAGCCAACGGCCAAGAAAACACTTCCGTCCCCGCCTTACACGATCAACATCACTGCCAAGAACAGCATCGGCACCTCCACCGCCACCGCCACACTCTTCGTGCAGGAACTCACCGCAGGTGCGGATGGGGACTACCTTGGTATCATCGCCCGTGGTCCGGTGAATGACAACCTGGGTGGACGCTTCGAACTCAAGGTCACCACCACCGGTAGCTACACCGGCAAGGTCTTCCTCGGCGCGAAGAACTACAGCTTCCCCGCAGGCAGCATCACCGCCACCTCCGGCAGCCCGCTCGTCACCGGCAGCCTCAGCATCACCCGCGCCCCGCTGCCCGCACTCGCCGTCAGCTTCACCATCAATACCAACACCAAGCGCATCATCACCGGTGCCGTCAGCAGCAACGGCCTCGGCAGCAGCGCCTTCACCGGCTGGAAGAACGTCTGGAACGCCACCACCCAGTCCAGCGACTACGACGGCTACTACACCTTCTCCCTCGACGTTCCCAACTCCCTCTCTGGCGACGACGACATCCCCCAAGGCCTCGGCTTCGGCTCCTTCAAAGTGCCGCTCAAGGGCGAATCCTTCCCCATTGCCGGCCAGACTGCTGACGGAGACAAATTCACCTCCAGCACCTTCCTCGGCCCGGATGGCGACCTCGCTATCTTCGACGACCTCCCCTCCAAAGGCAGCCTCGCCGGTATCCTCGACATCGTCCCCGGAACCTCCGACACCAACACTTTAGCAGGTGCCCCCACCTGGTCCCGCCCGGAAAACACCGCCGCCACCGCAAGCACCTACAAAGACGGCTTCGGCCCCTACGCCCTCGTCATCACCGGCGGCCAATACGCCGCCCCAGCCGCCACCGCCATCATCCTCGGCAAACCCACCCCCGCAGTGGCAAACAACGCAGGCCTCGCCTTCTTCGATGCTGGCTTGGATGAACCATCCATCGCCGACCGCCGCGTCTCGCTGATCCCTGGAAAGAGCCTTACCATCGCCGCCTCCGGCCCCACGCTCACCACCCTCAAAATTGCCACAGACACCGGCCTCATCAGCGGCGGCTTCACCCTCACCGATGCCCACCCCGTCACCCCCGGAGTCAAGCCCATCGTGCGGAAGCCCACCTTCCAGGGCATCGTCGTCCGCACCCTCGGCGGCGGCCAGGAGGGCCACGGTTACTTCCTCCTCCAGCAGCTCCCCCAGCCCATCTTTCCCCAGCCTGCCGTGCTGCCGATATTCTCAGGCGCTGTGATCTTGGAATAATCTCACCTCATCCACTCAACGGACGCGCCCCTCACAGGTCGCGTCCGTTTTTGTGTCCAAGCCCATCTCATCGCGAACGGTTTGATGCTTGCCTATGCCACCAGTCTCACGATAGACAGGGCACGCACCCATGAAGTCCCTCTTTCTCACCAACGAATACCCTCCCTACATCTACGGCGGAGCTGGCGTTCACGTCGAATACCTCACCCGCGAACTCGCCAAGCTCATGGACGTCGAAGTCCGCTGCTTTGGAGATCAGGAAGACAGCACCGGCACCATCGAAGTCCACGGCACCGGGCTCGATAACTCGAAGTGGACCAGCCCCGCCAACCTCAAGTCCGTCTTCGGTGCCCTCCAGCGCAACCTCGACTTCAACACCCGCAACATCGACGCCCAGGTCGTCCATCTCCACACCTGGTATGCCCACTTCGGCGGCATCCTCGCCAAGCTCAACTACGGCATCCCCATGGTCCTCACCGTCCATTCCCTGGAACCCCTCCGCCCCTGGAAGCGTGAGCAGCTCGGCGGCGGCTATGACTTCACCTGCTGGCTGGAAAAGACCGCCATCGAAATGGCCGACGCCATCGTCGCTGTCTCCGAGGAGACCAAAGTCGATGTCATGCGCCTCTTCCACGTCGATCCCCACAAGATCCATGTCATCCACAACGGCATCGACCCCGATGAATACCACCGTACCGAGAACCCCGACGTCCTCCGCAAGCATGGCGTGAATCCCGACGTGCCCTACGTCCTTTTTGTTGGCCGCATCACCCGCCAAAAAGGAATCGTCCACCTCGTCCGCGCCATCGAGAGCATGGCCCCCGGCTACCAGGTCGTCCTTTGCGCCGGAGCGCCAGACACCCCCGAGATCCTCGCCGAGATGGAGGCCGCCGTCGCTGCCGCCCAGGTGAAACGCGGTGGCATCGTCTGGATTCAGTCCATGCTCCCCGTGCAGGAAAAGATCGTCATGTATTCCCATGCCAGCGTCTTCTGCTGCCCCTCCATTTATGAGCCCTTTGGCATCATCAATCTGGAGGCCATGGCCTGCGAGACCGCCGTCGTCGCCAGCGCTGTCGGCGGCATCAAAGAAGTCGTCGTCCCCTATGAGACCGGCCTCCTCGTCCAGCTCGACCAGCAGACCGAGAGCCCCTTCGAGGCCACCGACCCCGCCCGCTTTGCCAAAGACCTCGCCGAAGGCATCAACCACCTCATGGCCGACCCCGAAAAATGCCGCCAAATGGGCCTCGCCGGACGTAAACGCGCCGTCGAACGCTTCAGTTGGACCAGCATCGCCGAGCGGACGAAGGCGCTCTATGAAACGCTCGTAAAGTGATGGCATTCGGATCAACGCCTTTAGACCAATTCTAATCTCTGACGTGGCCAGCGTCTGGGGCATGGTCATGTCATGCCTCTTTGAGATAGTGATTCTAATTCTGTGCGGCGAAAAACGATGCCCATAAACTGCTAGGCAGTGTTTTAAAACCTCTTGAGCGGCTGCATCCAGTCGATGATGGCGGCAAACAAGAGCAGTGAGGAGAAGTGCTGCGCGAGTTTGTCATGTCGCAGCGAGAGGCAGGCCCAACGCTTGATGCGGCAAAAGAAATTCTCCACGCGATACCTCTGGCGATAAAGCTTCTTGCTGTAGGCCACTTTGCTGCGGCGGCTCTTCTTGCCGGCAAAGCATCCCGGCTGGAGAAACATCAAGAGGCCATTGCCGTGCATCACCTGCCCTCAGCCAAGGACGAACGCAGCCTGCAAAAACAAATCATCGGCAGGCTGCGAGCATCCGCTCCTTCTCCACCTCAAGCTCAACTCAGTATACAGCTTGATGTTCTTTTTTGTGCCGGATTAATAAATCGCAGACCACCCACATCGAACGTTCGATGTGGCATTTATTGCTTGGCCGCTGAATTCCGGTTTTGGATATAAGTGCTCCGAACAGCGGTGTAGGGATCGATGGCGTTGGCCTTCGAGTCGTCGTATTTTTCGAGTTGAATGGGAAGCTGACGGAGATTGTTCACGGCAGGCGGAATCCAAGCCCAGTCATCGGCATCACCTTTCAGGGCAAATCCCCAATTGATCGGATTCAAAGCATAATCTCCGGCAAGTCCCACGACTTCACGGGCAGTGCTGGGTCCGAGAATCGGCAACACAATGTAGGGACCGTGTCCCACACCCCAGGTGGCCAAGGTTTGCCCACTGTCCTCCTCGGGTACACCGGTCAATGCGGGAATGCGGTCAGACTGCTTGATGAGTCCTCCAAATCCCGCGAAGGTATTGACGCCAAACTTCTGAGCCTCCTGCCCGGCACGTT
>JBILPY010000401.1:0-4529 GCA_044373575.1 Prosthecobacter sp.
CGCAGAGCAATCGTATGATCCTCGCCACACGTCTCGCTGCCGGAATGCGTGAAGCATACGACAAGACCACCAAGCTGCCGCTCACCGCCGCCGACATCGGTTGGGGAAATATTCCCGTCAGCCTGCCGCTTTCATTGCGATTGAATGAAGCCGACCTCGTCGCCAAACTCAAAGCCACGGCAGCCAGGGGCTACATCTCCTTTGCCGATCAGCTCGCCTTTGTCCGTCGCACCCAGGCGGGACACAAGATAGACATCACCTGCCTCAGCGTCGGCAGCACACGCATGCTTCATCTGCCCGGCGAACTCTTCGTGGAATACCAACTCGCCGCCAAAGCCATGCGCCCCGATCTGCACGTCATGATGGCCGCCTATGGCAACTACGGGCCCGGCTACATCGGCACCGCCGCCGCTTATCCTGAAGGCGGTTACGAAACCGGCCCCACCTCCTCCAATGTCTCGCCAGAGGTGGAAAAGGTGCTCATGGAAGCCATGCAAAGTCTGCTTGGAAAGATGCCATGAAGATCCAGCACATCACGCCGGTCAGTCAAATCGGCCTCGGCTGCGTAACCTTTGGGCGTGAGATCGACGAGGCCGCATCTTTTGCACTGCTCGATCATGCGCTGGAGCGAGGCGTGCGACATTTCGACACCGCAGCGGCTTATGGCGGCGGCGCATCGGAAACCATCATCGGCAAATGGCTGGCCTCGCGAAGGCCCGAGGGCATCACCGTCGCCACAAAGATTCTTCCGCCGTATGACCACATCGACATCACAAGTAGCCTGAAGCGGCTCGGTGTGGAGCAACTTGATCTGCTCTATCTTCATCAATGGCATGAAACCGCGATTCAAGCCGGTCTCGCACTCGATGAACTCGTCCGCACTGGCTTGGTAAGGCAGCTCGGAGCCAGCAACTTCACCTTGGATCAACTCCAAGCTGCCGGACCGCGATTCCGCGTGGTGCAAAACAACCACAATCTCGCTGTGAGAGATGTGAGTGACGAATTCCGCGCCTACTGCACTGCGAATGGCATCGCCATTGTCACCTACAGCCCGCTCGGAGCCGGATTCCTCACAGGAAAGCATCGGAACGGAGTGCAGGTCGGCTCACGCTTTGAAATCATCCCAGGGCATCAAAATGTGTATTTCCACGACTCAGCGTTTCAGCGACTCGCCAAGCTCGAAGCCGTGGCCACACGCGCGGGCCATTCGCAGGCTCACCTTGCTCTCGCGTGGGCCTTGCGCCAGCCGGGCATCGACACCGTGCTCATCGGCGGACGCTCGCCCGCGCATCTCGATCAGGCCTTTGCCGCGATGGCTTTTAATGATCCCGCCCTCTTTGCCGAATTCACTTCATGAATACAATCAACAACACCGAACTCCTGGCCGAATATGAAAACGACGGCGTCGTGCGCATCCCTCACTTCATCAGCGCCGATGAAGTCGTCGCCGTGCGTGCCGAACTAGATCGCTACATCCGCGATGACCTCGCCGCGCAGCCTGTCGATGCGCGCACCTTTGAGAAGGATGAGAAGACTGTGCGCAATCTCTGGCGCTTGGAAAAATACAACACCTTCTTCCGACAGCTTGGTGAGCGAACTGACATCCTCGCCTTCATCGCCCCGTTCGTGCATGGCGAGCCGCTGCTCGTCGGAGTCGAGACTTTCAACAAGCCCGCTCGCATCGGCTCAGGTGTGCCTTACCATCAAGACAACGCCTACTTTTGCCAGACCCCGCCGGACATGCTCACGGTCTGGATTGCCATCGATGCTGTCACCGAGGCAAACGGTCCCGTGTTCTTCGTCAAAGGCTCGCACAAAGGCGGTATGCAACCCACGAAGCCCAGCGGCATCCGAGGCAACAGCATCGGCATGGCCGAATCATCCAGCGTGCCGCTCAGCGAGCAATTCTGCGGCCTCCTCGCTCCCGGCGACGCCACGATTCATCAGTGCGAAACGATCCATCACTCCGCACCCAACACGACTGACTTCTCCCGTCTTGGCCTTTTGCTCGTTTATCGCGGCAGCCACACGCAGACTGATCCAAAGCTCAAAGAAGCCTACGCAGCGGCTGTCGCCGCCACACCGCCCGCATGAGCCCTCATCGAGATCCTTTTGATGAAGTCCACAACTTCATCGGCACACTCTTTACCACAGAAGGCAAGGGTGCCTGGACCTTCGTTGCATTGCCCAAACGCATCTCGCCTCCCGTCACCGGTTCCTGGGGCATGACGCCGGTCATCGCCACCGTCGATAGTAAAACATGGAAGACAACGATCTGGAAGGACTCGAAAAGGAAAAAGACCTTCCTTCCGGTGCCGAAGAAGATTCGCGGCAGCAAAGGCGATGGCGACAAGGTCGCCGTGGAACTGCGTATGGATCGAGAACGCATCCTCGGCCCCATCCACCCGCTCGAATGAAACCTCATCTCTGCTTTCTCCTCATCGCTGCGGCGCGAATTCATGCCGCAGACATCCACGTCGGCAAGGACGCTCCCACCATCCATGCAGCTATCAAAGCTGCGCAACCCGGCGACACGATCCATCTCGAACCAAAAGTCTATCGCGACTATGCTGGCTTCTACGACAAAAAAGGTGAGCTCGGGAAACCCATCACACTCGATGGACATGGAGCAACGCTCGAAGGCTCTGATGCACTCGATCCCGCGCAGTGGAAAGAAATCTCGCCCAGCCTCTTCTCGGCAGACAATCTGCTGCCTGGCATGAGCGATGCCATCATTGGACGTTGGTTCTTCCTCTTCGATGGCAAGATGCAGCTCATGGGCCGCACGTCCAAAGGCCGCAGCGCTTCGTTAAAGAAGCCTGAAGAACTCCAGCCCGGTGAATGGACCTTCGTCAAAGACACCTCACGCGAGAAACCGCCATCGAAGCAGATCTACGGCACCTTCTTCATCAAACTCGCTCCCGGTCAGAAGCTCGCCGAGGCGAACATCTTCGCGCCAGTGCGCAGCGCGGGTGTGCAGTTTGGCGGAGACAATGAGCACCTCGTGATCAAGAACCTCACGGCCACGCATCCCTACAACGACGGCTTCAACATCCATGGCGATTGCCGCGATGTGGTCTTTGAAAACATCCGCGCCATCGAATGTGGCGACGATGGCATCAGTGCCCATGAATCGGTGCAGTATCGCGTGGATGGCTTCATCAGCATTGGCAACAGCACGGGCATCTGCGACACAGGGACGGCGCATACGAGTTACACGAATCTCTTCCTCGCACGCAACGTGGCTTTTGATCTGTATTTTCTCGATGAAGGCCGCTATTCGGTCAAAAACGCCATCGTGCTTTCTTCGGCGCAGAACCCACTCACCATCACCGGACGCGCAGCCGGCGACTGTCGCATGAACATGGACAACGTTCACTTCCGACGCCTCACAGAGCCGCGATTCGGCATCGTCGCGTTGCGGGCCGTGCTTGATGCGAAGAACTGCACGTTTGAAAATCTCGACTTCAAAGTCACAGGCTCAGCCACCTGGAACAACTGCCTCATCAACGGCAAGGCCATGCCCGAAGGGGACTCAGCAACCGGTGCAGACGTGCAAGCATTGCTCAAACTCATGCCGCCGGATTGGAAACTATGAAACCACTTGTCTTCGCTCTCCTCAGCCTGCTTTCGCCTCTGCTCGCACAGGAAAAGCATGCGCCCATGCATCGGCTCACCTGGGAGGAGTATGCGGGCACGCTGGCGCATTGGCGGAAGGCCTTTCCGAAGGTCGCGGTGCTCGAATCGCGTGGGATGAGCGGGCAGAACATGCCGGTGTATTTGCTGAAGATCACCGATCCGACGGTGAAGAGCACGGACAAGCAGGTGTGCCTCGTCACCACGCTGCACAGCGGCCCGGAGCGCACGGGGACGACGGGGGCGATGGCTTTCGCGGAATGGTGCCTGAGCGATGATCCGCTGGCGGTGGAGACGCGGAAGAGACAGATCGTGCTCATCATGCCGTGCGTGAATCCGCTGGCGATGTTTTACACGGATCGCTTTCGCAATGAGCACGGCGTTGATCCTTACACGGGCACTGGACGTGTGGGGAAGATCTGGGATGTGAAGTCTTTGACGATCAACAAGCCGGAACAGGCGCCCGAGCTGGCTGCGGTGCTCTCCGTGATCGACGAATACCAGCCGGAGGTGCATACGGATCTGCACGGCACCGGTTTGCAGGAGTATGCGCCGGATCAGCTCGGCTCACGCCGCATGTATCAGGGCCAGATCATGACGGAGGTGACGGGCGGGGCGTATTCGAACTACGCGCTGCGTCCGTGGGACTGGCGGGTGACGGAGGTCATGATCGCGGCGGGTAAGGAGGCGGGTTTTCCATCGGATCGCTTCGAGGCGGATGCGCAGCGCACGTTTTGGGGGCCGGAACTCGCACCGCTGGGCAAGAAGCTGTGGCATGGCATGCCGCTCTTTTATTCGGCGCACTACGGCTACGCGAAGTTTCATACGATGGTCATCACCCAAGAGGTGGCTTGGGAGCAGAGCCTTGTGGCGCGGATGAAAGGGCTCATGAA
>JBILPY010000236.1:0-6479 GCA_044373575.1 Prosthecobacter sp.
AAAACACCGGGGTATCCCGTGAATCGCATGCGGCACTTCGTCGGGCATTTTGTCACCGCGTATGGCCGAAACGCGACGGAGCGCCGTGCGAGCCGCGTGGAGCTGTGGAATCAGCAAAGCGAGTTCACGCTCGGTTTTCTCTACCCGCAGACTGTGGGCCGCGAGAGCCTCGTGGTGGCAACGAAGGCCTCGGCGAAGAAAAAGATCGTGGCGAAGGAATTTACCGAAGCGGTGAAAAAGTTCATCGCAGCCGGCCCTGAGCTCAAAGTGGCGATGGAAGTGCCCAACGAGCAACTACTCGCCTCGACGGCCGATGCGACGATCACGAAGGGCATCGGTTTTCGGCTGCGTTTGCCGTATCGAGCACCCACGAAGCTCGATGTGAGGCTCAACGGTCGTGCTTTGAAGCCTGTCGCGGCGGATGGCTATGAAAGCTGGTTCGCCGATGGTTTCACGCAGGTGCAGGTGAACGTGCCGCCGCAGAAACTCGCGGCAGATGGCCTCTACTTCATCACCTGCGCCTACGAGCCCGATGAGCAACGCCCCAACGGCTGGATGCCACCTGCCGAGGTGCGCAAACTCTACGCCACCGACAAAGCCGATGCCACGCCCGCGACCTACGTCGATGTGGCCTATGGCTCGCACTTTCGTCAAACGATGGATGTGTGGCTGGCGAAGTCCGCGAAGCCAACGCCGATCGTGTTTTACATCCACGGCGGCGGCTGGGGAGCGCAGGACAAGACGGACATTCATCAGCATCTCGATGTGCGCACGTTTCTCGATGCCGGCATTTCCGTGGCCTCGATCAACTACCGCTTCCTTGCCGATGCGAACGCCGCGAAAGTCTCGCCACCACTGCAATGGCCTCTTCAGGATGCCGCGAGGGCTTTGCAGCATCTCCGCTCAAAATCGGCCGAGTGGCATCTCGACAAAACCCGCATCGCCGCGTCTGGCGTAAGCGCGGGTGGCTGCTCCAGCCTCTGGCTGGCGATGCACGACGACATGGCGGATGCGAAAAGTGCTGATCCCATCGCGCGTGAGTCCACGCGGGTGCTTTTCACCGTCACGAAGGCGCCACAGCCCTCGCTTGATCCGAAACAGCTCGTCGAATGGATCCCCAACAGCGAATACGGCGGCCACGCCTTCGGCTACGTCGGCAAAACGCGAAAAGAGACCTTCGCGCCCTTGCTCGCGAACCGTGAGAAGCATCTCGCCGATCTCCGGGGGTGGTCACCGATGTCTCACGCGAGCGCCGACGACCCTTTCGCCGTCCTTTTGACCACCAAAGAAGACAAACCGCCCGTCAAAGGCGAGCCGCAGAAAGACCCCACGCACAGCGCCGTGCTTGGTTTGATGCTCCAGGACACTTTGAAGCCCCTCGGCGTGAAATGCGAGGTGCGGCATCCACTCGATGGCAAACCGGAGACGACGATGCAGGAGGTGCTGATGCAACATTTGACCCCATCCAAGCCATGAATCGTGTTTTGCTTTTGTGTCTTCTTGGCGTGCCCGCGTTCGCTACTGACATCTCCGGCATCTGGATGATGGGGCAGTCGCTAGGCGATGGTTCGGAGTCACTGCCGGTGGTTTCCACCGAGGGCTCAAAGTGGGGCAATCTGATGTTTCAGCGCGGTGTGCGGACGTGGTTGGCGAAGGACAATTCGGCCACGCCGGAGAAGAGGGCTGAGGCTTCGTTTCGACTCGTGCCGCTGCGGGCGACGGTGAATGGCGGGCTCGGCGAGACGGTGGCGAACGGGATGGCGGATCATCTTAAAGCCGCGAGCGATGCGAAAGACGGGCCGCTGTATCTCGTTGCGTGTGCAGGACAGGGCGGGAGGCAGATTCAGGAGCTTTCGAGTGCCGATTTGTCGGTGGATGAACGCACACCGGAGTCGCGACGGCATGGGGGTGGGTATTACAAGACGAGTCTGGATGATGCGCGGCGAGCGGTGGCGCAGGCGAAGAGTCGTGGGGCGAGTTTTCGTATCGAGTCGCTCTACTGGATGCAGGGCGAGGGCAATGGCGGACCGACGGGCGGCATAGTGCCAACGCGTTGGGATGCGGAGATTCCGCGCAAGGAGGGGCTGGCGTGGTATCGCGACCAACTCATCGCATATCGCAGGCAGTGGTCGGCGGATTTGTGCGCGATCACGGGGCAGAGCGGCGAGCTGCCGATGTTCACCTATCAGACTCTAGGCCCGTCGGGTGATGCGCAACTCATGGCGGCGGATGCGGATGCTTCCATTTATCTCGTGGGGCCGCACTACGCGGTGCCGAACGCTTTGAACAGCCTCTATCCGCCCGGTCGCCATGGCGATGCAATTCACCTCTCCGCTGATGGCGAGCGCTGGTGGGGTGAGCAGGTGGGGAAGGTGATGCATCGTGTGCTGCACCAAAACGAGGACTGGCAGCCGCTGCGCCCACGTCGGGCGAGGCTCGATGCGACGCGCGATGGCTTAGTGATCGAGTTCACCGTGCCGCGACGGCCACTGGTGATCGACACGAGCTTCCTCGCGAGACAGGAGATAGCGACGCAGGGTAGTTTCACGTCGCTCGCTGGATTCCAAGTGCGTGGTGGCGGTGGCCAAACGCTTGCGCTGAGCTCCGTCGAGGTCGTTTCACCGACGAGTGTGCGCATCCGCTTCGCCAAAGCAATGCCAGCGAGCGAAAAGTGCCGCGTGAGCTACGGGCATCCGTTTGCGGTGACACTCGGAACGATTGCGGCGATCAAAAAGACGGCGAATGGCGATGAGGAGCTGGTGCTGACGCGGAGTTTTGCCGAAGAAGTGAAACCACTGACAGATGAGGGTGCTTTTTTCGTGACGAACATCTCCGGCACGAACACACGCGTGCCGATCCGCGGCGTGCGCGAGGAAAAGGGTGTCAGCGTGCTGCGCTACGAGCCGCGTGAGCTGCGCAATGGGACGCCGTTTGCCATCGGGCAGCCGGTGGTGGCGCAGCGGTCATTCAGCTATGGCAATCTGCGTGACTCCGATCCCGAAAAGTCCGTTTACACCTTTGGCGATGCCAGCTACGGCACTCGGGCCGGGCAAGCGTATCCGCTGTGGAATTGGTGTGTGTTATTCTCGGATTTCGACGTTGAGGGGCCATGATGCGATTCTTGCTGCCGATCATCGTTTGGGCCACGTCTGCGTGGAGTGCGGAACTGTTTGATGAGACGAAAGCGATGACGCTTTTTGCTTTCGACAACGTTTCGATTCCGCACACGCAGAACTTGAAGCTCGAAATGCGGCAACCGGTGCGACATCCGGCGAACCCGGTGGTCAAGCGTGGAGCGCCGGGCACGCCCGATGCGCATGGCGTGCAGTTTTATGGCTCCATCATCAAGGACAACGGCAAATACCGGATGTGGTATGTGGCCTTTGATGACGCGGGAAAGGGCGCGGTGGCCTCGGAACGCTGGCGCGCGGCGTATGCGGAGAGCGCGGACGGTGTGACGTGGGTGAAGCCGGAGCTGGGTCTTGTCGAGTTTCGTGGTAGCAAGAACAATAACCTCGTGGATGTGGGCGGGGTGTGGGGCTTTGTGAACCTGAAGGTGATCAAGGATGAGGCCGATCCCGATGCCTCGCGGCGCTACAAGATGACGACGCATGTCTATTTCCGGCACCAGACCCGGCTGGGCACGCTGCTGCCGTTTGTGAGCGCGGACGGGCTGAAGTGGAGGGCGATGAAGGACGTGAAGCCGGTGAAGGGCGAGCTACGGAAGCAGGATCTGCTCGTGCCGGGTTTTCATCTGGAACCGGCCTGCGGGCTGTATCAGTGGGATGGGCAGTATTTCCTGACGGCGCAGAATGCAATGCCGAGCACGCATCACTATCAAGGCCGCGTGGTGCGACTGCATCGCAGCGCGGATTTCGTGGACTGGTCGGCGACGAGCACGCTGGCCTTTGTGCGCACGCCGCAGCATGAGTATCTTGGTGCGGGGAAGAGTCGAGAGGGCGAGCAGAATCACGAGGGCATCAGCGTGTGGAATCGTGGGAATTTACTGCTCGGCATTTACGGCCGCTGGCACGGCGCGGCGGCGTGGAAGGATGTGACGGTCGATCTGGGTTTTGTGCTGAGCAATGACGGGCACAACTTCCGCGAACCGAAGCATGAGTGGACGCTGCTGGAGCGCGGGAAGGATGGCGAGTGGGATCAAGGTGGCGTGATTCAGGGCCAGGGTTTTGAGAACATCGGCGAGCAGACCTTCGTCTATTATGGTGCCTGGGATCCACGCGGCACTGGTGGCGCGGAAGTGAAGCGCGGAGGCGTAGGGATCGCTGTTCTGCCGCGAGATCGCTTTGCGGACCTCGTCGTCGATACGAGCGGCGAGGGGCAAGGAGATTATCAAATGCCGAAGGTGACGGCGGAATTGGTCACAGAGTCATTGGCAGTGAAAACACCGCGCTTTTTCGTCAATGCAGATGGCTTGAGCGAGGAAGCGATCTTGCGTGTCGAACTGCTCGACCACCTTGAACGGCCCATTCCTGGATACAGCACCGTTGTTCGCCAAAGTGGCTTCCAAACACCCGTGGAATTCAATAGCGAAGCCAAACTGCCGGAACACGTGCGGTTGCGAATCGTCTTTGAAGGCCCGAAGCGCACTGACATCCGGCTGAGCGTGGTTTATGTGAAGTGATCGGCTGGTCTGCCTTTTGAACCAGGAACTTGTGCTGGTAGGCACCTGGCTGGAGATCAGAATCAGGCCATGAAAGCCAGCCTTTGCCTCCTAAGTTGTCTCGTGCTCCAGATTCACGCCGCCGAGCAGGTGTTCTTTGCCTTTGATGACCACAACATCGCGTGGCAGCACAATTTAAAGCTCACGCTGGAGACGGCGAAGAAGCATCCGTCAAATCCAGTGCTGCGCAGCGGACCGCCTGGCTCTCCCGATGCGGGCCATGCAGTCCTCTACGGCACCGTCTTGAAACAAGGCGACACCTTCCGCATGTGGTATCTCGGCATGCATGAGGCGGAGATCGTGAAGGGGCAAGCTCCCGGCTGGTGGCGGCCGATGTGCTACGCGGAAAGCAAGGACGGCGTGACGTGGACGAAGCCGGAACTCGGCCTCGTGGAGTTCAATGGCAGCAGGAAGAACAACATCTGCCTCATCGAAGGCGATCCGCACTCGATGACGCGGGTGAATGACTTTCTCTCCGTGCTTTTTGAGCCAAATGAACCTGACCCGGCGAAGCGCTACAAGTGCGCTTACATCGCCCACATGCCCATCGAGGATGTGAAAGGCGGTCGCAGTAAGATCGGGCCGAATGAGAAACGCTGGGGCTCCTTCGTGACTGCGACGAGCGCGGACGGATTGAGCTGGAAATGCGTTGGTGATAGGCCGGCGAACGCGGGTGGAGAGCGTTTTGAAGTGAGCGCGTTGTATCGTTTCGGTGATTTTTATTACGCCACTGGTCAGCTTCTCAGCCCGTGGTCGTGGCGATCGGATGGCAGCGAGATCGGGCGAGACATGCTGGCGTATCGCTCACCAGATTTTGTATCGTGGTCAAAGGCGAAGGCCATGTCGTATGCGCGGCCAGGCCAGCTTTCCAACCCTCCGGTGAAAGGTCAGCAGATGCACATGGGTGCGGGCCTTTGGAATCGAGGAAACGTCATGGTAGGCCTGCACGGCATGTGGCAGGACGCGGAGCAACCGCCGCCGAAGGGCAAGAGCTGGAATCTCGGCGTGCGTGTCGATCTGGGACTCGTCGTCAGCAACGACGGCGTGCATTTCCGCGAGCCTGTGCCCGGCTTCCAGATCATCCCGCGTGGCAAAGAGGGCGAGTGGGACGATGTGGCGATCCTGCAAGGTCACGCTTTCGTGAACGAGGGTGACAAAACGATGATCTGGTATTCGCACTGGGACACCGGCGGCGTTCTCGAAGACATGGACATCGGCCTCGCGACACTGAGAAGGGATGGATTTGGATCACTGTCAGGCAAGGTGGCTGAGGAGGAGGGGCATTTCATCACGAGCCCGTTTGAGGCGAAGCAGATCTCGCTGAACCTGGATGGCGTCACTGCTGATGCGCCGCTCACCGTGCAACTTCTTGACCACCTTGACCATGTTCTTGACGGCTACGAGGCCAAGGTGAGCACGAATAGTGTGCGCGTGCCGCTCAGCTTTACAAAACCTCTTCCAGCAGACAAGAAACTCGCTCTGCGTGTGAACATCCCAGCGAACAGCCTCGCCAGGATCTACGCCGTCTATCTCGAATAACCGATCGGGCGCGACACGCCACCCGGCGGAGCATTGGCACGACCAATGAAGACACCGTCGCGCTAGATAAGGGTTTTGCCCACATCTTTGGGCCCGGTGTCGCAGACAACGTCGGACCTGCGGGTGGCGTGCTGACGCTCACGCCTGCATCATCACTAGCACCCTCCGCGGCGCTTTCCATTTCGTGCAGTGGGTGGATCGATCCGAGCACACCTCTCACTTACGCCGTGTTAATAGACGGAATCATCGTGTCCGCCCA
>JBILPY010000578.1:0-3388 GCA_044373575.1 Prosthecobacter sp.
TCCTTGGCGTAGTCGGGGATGAAGAGCTTCATTGTCGCCTGATATGGCACGCCATGCAGCGGCGCGGCATCCGTCACGGATTGGGCGATCTGATGAATGCTCACAACCTTGGGATCAAAGGTCACGTTGGCATAGTTCTCGATGAATTGCCCGGCGCTGACATCGCTCACACTTTTGAGCTGGCTGATCGAGTAGTTCACCGAATACACGCAACTCGGACACTCCACACCGCCGACATAAAAGGTCAGTGTCGTGGGCTTCGGCTTGGACTCTGGTTTGTCGGCGGCAATCAGGCAGGCAGCAAAAGACAGGAACGAAGTGGTGAGCAGGAGATGGTTTCGCATAAAACAATGAAATCAGACAAGGCCCTCGATCGGCTCACCACGCGTGAGCACATTGAGGAGATTCGGAGGCAGGCCATCAGTGACACGGGCTTCGCCGACATCGACCAGCGTGTGCATGATGGTGGAAACGAGATCGGGAATGGTGATCGGGCGTGAGGAGGGCTCGCCGCCATTGCGGGCTGACTGGCCAATGACCTGGCCCATCTTCAAACCGCCGCCGTAGACCATTAGCGGCGCGAGGCCGCCCCAGTGATCGCGCCCGCCTTTGGCATTCAGTTTGGGGCTGCGCCCCATCTCGCCGCAGCAGACGAGCATGATTTTTTCGCTCAGGCCGCGAGCTTCGATGTCCTCGATCAAAGCGGAGACAGCGTGATCAAAAGGCCGACCGACGTAGTCCATGCCAGTGCGGCAGGGGGCATTGTTGTTATCGGCGTGCATGTCCCACACGAAGCTGGTTGTCACCGTGACAAAGCCGCAGCCTCGCTCGCAGAGGCGGCGTGCCATGAGCAAAAGCTTGCCGAGTGTGGCGGCATTGTCGGCATAATGCTCGCGGTTGTTCCACTGCGTGCTGATGCGGTCTTTCGGCAGCAGTTTGGAGGTGTCGTAGCGGGTGATGAGGCGTGGATCTTCCTTCGTGAGATCAAAGGCATCGGATACGCCACGGCGCAGCACATCGAAGGCCAGCGATTGAAATTCGGACATGCCGCCGATGACTTCGTTGCTGTCCATCTGGCGCTTCCATTGATCCAGAGAGGTGAGCAGCGTGCGGCGGTCATCGAGACGCGATTGCGGCAAACTCAGTGTCATGTCCGCCTGCGCTCCACCGCTAGCTCCGGGCACGAAGGGCTTGAAGCTGGCCCCCAGCTCACCGCTGGAGGTGAAATCGCCGAACTGCTTGATCACGGGTTTCGCGGCCTGTGAAATCGCCTGTGGGAAAAGCGCCACATTCGTCGGCATGGCGCTGCTTTTGCGCAAAGGCCCGGCGATGCGTGAGTAGAGCGATCCCAGATTCGCCTGGAGGGTGTCTTTGCCGACGATTGTCTTGATGTCATGCACCGAATCTCCAGTCACAAAGCTGCGCACGACGCTGAACTTATCCGCGAGTCCTGCCAGTCGCTCCATCGTGCTGCCGAAGGTGATGCCGGGCAGTTTGGTTTTGATCTCGCCCGTCACACTGCGGATCTCCGAGGGCGCGTCCATCTTCGGATCGAAGGTCTCGAACTGCGATGGCCCGCCATGCATGAAGAGGAAGATCACCGACTTGTCTTTGAGCAGCCGCTTTTGCGAAGCCCCGAGCGCCTTCAGCGCCATCATCTCACTCAGTCCGAGGTTCCCGAGTCCCAGCCCGCCGATGCGCAGGAAATCACGCCGCTGGAGGCGTGATGAACCCTGGCTGTGATCGGAGAAGGTGAGCATCGCCCCACCATTACGCGGCGGGAGAGGTGGTTTCTTCCGAGCGCTTCACCCAGAGCCACTTCATGGCGATCACACCGAGCCATGGCGCGAGACCCGCGATGACGAGACCTTCATCATAGGACTTCGTCGTGTCGGCAATCCAGCCGAAGAGTTTGTGCAAGGGTGAGGTGACGGCCCACACCCACATGCTCAGCAGGCCGGTGATGCGGCCGACATGATGCGCGGAAACTTCCTGCACAAAACTGTAGTAACAGGGGAACAGCGCCAGCGCTCCAGCTCCGATGATGAGCAGCACGCCGAGCAGTGGCCAGCCCTTCTCCATCGACGGAATCAACACGCTCAGCGAGGTCAGCAAGCAGGCTCCTGCATACACCCAGCGGCGAGAATCATGCGCACTGAAGCTGCGTTTGCGGATCAGCCAGAGGGAGATGAGACCCGCGAGGAAGCAGCCGACATCCGTGGAGATGTAGTAGGCCGACTGGAAATCCAGCGCTGCCGCCTCGGTGTAGCCGCGGCCGGTTTGCAGGAACTTCATCATCCACACGCGGTAGATGTGCCACACGGTCTGTGTGCCCGTGATGAGCAGGGCCAAGGCCCAGAAGCTGCGACTGAAGACAATTTCACCCAAAGGCAGACGCGGAGCTCGGCTCGTGTTCTCCGGCGTGGCATCGAGTTCGCTCGGACGCATCATCAGGAACCACACGACGACCCAGACGAGTCCGAAAGCCCCCACCACCACAAAGGCGGAGCGCCAAGAGCCGAGATGCTCCGTCATCAGCAGCTTCATCACCTGCGGTGTAATGATCGCCCCGATGGATGCGCCGCTTTGCAGCACGCTGTTCCCCATCGTGCGGTCCTTTTCACTCAGCAGGGCAAAGGTGGTCTTCAGCGCACAAGGCCAGTGGCCAGCCTCGAAAAAGCCGAGCGCCGTGCGGCAAACGAGGAGTTGCGTGTAGCTCTCCGTCCAGCCCGAGATCATCCCCATCACCGACCATCCCGCGAGCACGCAGGGATACAGCCAGTAAACGCGGAACCGGTCCGCCATGAACCCAAACACCAGCGACCCCGCCGCAAAAGCCCAACCAAAGGCGAGTTCGAGGTTTCCATACTGCTGCTCGGACAGCCCAAACTCCTGCGTTACCCGCACCGACGCATTAGCCAGCGTCACGCGGTCCATGTAATTGATCGTCGTCGCCAGCAGCAGCAGGCCGGTGATCCACCATTTCCAAGATGAGGAGCGTGTCATAAATTCGGATTAGCAGTCAGGGTTCAATATCAGCACCTTCAGATCCATCTCCTGGATCATAGACCCACTCTGGGTCTGTGGAGTCATAGGACAAAGAAGCATCCCAATTGAGTTTGAGGTAGAGACGGTATCCCGAGCCATGCTCGGCGCTGTAATGAATCGGGTTGTTCGACATACCGACCGCGATCACTTCCTGTTCGTAGTGCGGATATGAAAAAGAGACCTCCTTAAGTTCTTTGGGATACCAGGAATGCATCTGGCGATGTTTCTCCAAAGCCTGATGCAGCGGCTCACATTGGTAAATCAGTCTGCGGAGTGCATTCAGATCTCCGGCCTCAGTTGGGTCATACTTTCGACCGCCGATGCGCTCAGACAGCCATGG
>JBILPY010000579.1:0-3387 GCA_044373575.1 Prosthecobacter sp.
CGACTTTCTGCGCGCTGGTATGACGCTGCGCCCAGCACTGGAATCTCTGGCTCAAGAGCGACTGCAAAGTGAGTTTGGAAACGTTGGTCCCCGACAGGACAACAAGCCGGGCTTTCGCGGTGCTGTGATCAATCGCCAGGACAAGCCTAGACTAGGGCCCCCTTCTGTGGGGGGAGGCCTCTCGGCTCCGTTCATTGCACTGATTGATGGCAAAGGTGACTTCGTGCTGAACCAGAAAAGCCGTCCCGGTGCTGGCAGCCTCACGACGATGCCAACCAATGCCGAGACGGTGAATCCAAGGTCACCCAAAATGTCCTGGCTGAGTGATCGCAAATTCGCTGAGATTTTGACCGAGCAGCAGGTCGGCTATCTCATCGTGGAAGCGGGCGAACGGCGGGGAGAACAGGTGCGGGAGGTCTTCGTCACGCCTTTGCGTGATCCGAAAACGCAGGACTTCCTTGGGGCTTTTGTTTTTGGTCTGCCTTTGCCCGTGGTGGCGGAACGAGCGCTCTATGAGCAGACAAAGCGGGGTGAGTTTGGCGAGATCATGGGCGGCATCTTTGTGGAGGGAAAGCTCGTCTCCAGCACCGTGCCTGAAGATCAAAAGGAGGCCGTTGCAGCCGCTGTTGCTGAATCAATGCAGCATTCGCACAAGGACCATCGCCAGATTTTGGTGCCCATTGCGGGTGTGCAGCATCGGCTCATTTACCGAGTGCTGAATCCTGAAAGCCCGTTTCCTCAGGCAGCACAGGTGAACTTCTATTCGCTGGCTCCGCTCCATGCTGAAATCAAAGATCTGCGGCGCAGTTCCATCGGGCTCGGCATGGTGGCGCTGGCGATAGCGCTGGTGCTTGTGCTCATTGTTTCACGCGGACTTTCAGGCCCGGTCAGTCGGCTCGTCACAGCCACGCAGGAGATTGAGCGTGGCAACTTTGAATACAGAGTGCCGGTGACGCCGGATGAACTCGGGCGCGTGGCCCAGTCCTTCAATGAAATGGCCACCGGGCTCGCCTTGCAGGAGAAGTATCGCAGCGTGCTGAATGCGGTGGCAGACCGAACCGTGGTCGGTCGCTTGATTGACAATCCGGGTGCTCTTGGCGGTGAGTTGCGACAGGTGACGATGCTGTTCTGCGACATCCGCGGCTTCACGGCACTCACGGAGCACATGCCGCCGCATGAGGTGATCGAACTGCTGAATGATCACATGACGGCACTGACGGAAGTGGCCTACGCCCATGGTGGCACCGTCGATAAGTTCGTCGGTGATCTCATCATGGTGCTTTTTGGTGCGCCGGAAGGCACTCATGAGGATACGGTGAGTGCCGTGAAGTGCGCGCTGGCCATGCAGACGCGGCGGCGAGAGATGAATGTCGCGGCCAGGCATCCTCTGGAGATCGGCATCGGGCTTTCTACTGGCACGGTCGTGGCGGGATGCATGGGATCAGACAAGCGTCTGAGTTACACGGTGCTCGGGCATCATGTGAATCTGGCCTCTCGTCTGTGTAATATCGCGAAGGCAGGTGAGGTGATCGCAGACTCAGCCACGGTGGAGGCACTGGAGGGCAGCGTCGCCACACAGCCACTGCCGCCTATGCAGCTCAAAGGATTCTCCGAGCCTGTGCAGCCGCATCGTGTGCTGAGTAGTTAAAGCATGAGACCGAGCAAACGCTCACGAATCTGTGCTCGCCACTTCGTCAGGTAGGCGAACTTGGCCTGCAAGGCTTGAAGCTCTGGCCACACGCTGCTGTCACCGACGGTGAGACGTTCGTCATATGAAGGCAGGGCGGATTCCAATCGCTGCCATTCTTCCTCGATGGCTTCATTCAAACTTTCCAAGGATTCACGCAGGCGCATCTCTTCACTCGCGAGCAAGGCCTTGGCGAGTGCGCTGGTGGCAGCTTGTTTGCGGGTGAGAAAGGCTGCGGACTGCTGGAGCAGCGGCCCGAGTTTTTCAAAGAGGTTCATCAAGCCTGCCTCCAAAGGGATCGCGCGCCAGCCGAGGCCGGAGCGTGTGTCGATGAGATGCTTCAGTCTCGTCACGGGAGACTTCAGCGTCTCCAGCGCAGCGTTCAAATCTGCGCTGAGTTGTGCATCACCACCAGCTTGATCCGGGTGAGCAGTCTTCGTGGCCTCGAAGTAGGCACTTTGCAGTTCGGCTTCGTCCAAAGAGGCGCGCGGCGGCAGGCCGAGCAGTTGGAAGCAGTCGGTCATGGCGGAGATCAGGCCGCGAAACTCTCGCCGCAGGAGCAGGTAACGACTGCGTTCGGGTTCTTCACCTTGAAGCCGCCCTGCTGGAGGTCGTCGCTGTAATCCAGTTCGGAGCCAGTGACGAAGAGTGCGCTCTTGGGGTCGATGACGACTCGCACTTCATTCGTGATCACCATGATGTCTCGGTTCGCCGGCCCATCGACGAGGTCCATCTTGTATTGCAGGCCCGAGCAGCCACCGCCGACCACGGCCACGCGGAGCGCACCGTTTTCAGCGCGGCCTTGCTTCGAGAGCAGGCTGAGCAGCTTGTTCGAGGCGTTCGGCAGCACTTTGATCAGCTTTTCATTGCCGATCTTGAAGTTGGGCGCGGGGGCTGTTGCGGTAGCAGACATGACTGGAGGAGATACGACTCAGGGCTTCGGTTGTGCTGCAAGCCATTGCTCCAAAAGTTCGCGGGGGGCCTTGTACTTCGCGGCGCAGCGCGGGCAGGTGATGTCGGCATGGCCGTCTTCGAAGATGTAGTCGAGGTCTTCCTTGGGCAGCCGACTGAGCATGGGGAACATGCGGTCCACCGTGCAGCCGCATTCGAACGTGTAGCCGCGCGTTTCCAGCAGTGAGAGCTGTTCGGCTTCATCGAGTTTGGGGATATCTGCTGCGCTCAATCCTTTGAGCCATTCGAGGTCAGCATCCGGTTCGGCGGAGATCTGCACGAAGTCCTCCTCCGGCATGCGAAAGAAGCGCGTGGGGCGTTGTTCACTCTGCGTGTAAAACTGCTCCACGGCAGACAAGACATCGCTGCCGGTGAATTCGATCATGCTCTGGCGTGGCTGCATGTTCGGCCGCGAGGTCTGGGCGATGATGAGGGACTTGCCCATGTCTTTCACATCATCCGTGAAGATGCGTCCAGTCACCTGACCCTGCGGATAGCCGCCGCCAGTGACGAAAAGATTCAGCAGGGGATCATGCACGTTGATCGTCCACGCGCAGCGCTCGTCATGCGGGCGGGAACCCATGTGCAGGGCCATGGCGGCGAGCGCCTCTTTGAGCATCGTGTCCAGCTTCTCCTCGTGCTGGATGCCGTGCTGCATGAGGTGCAGGTAGTAATCCATGTACAGGTCCGTGAAGCGACCTCTCACGAGCAGGCAGTTCCGATGCCGCACGAAGTAAGAGCGGAGTTCG
>JBILPY010000097.1:0-10947 GCA_044373575.1 Prosthecobacter sp.
GCCGCTGGTATCTGAAGCCGGGCAAGATGCCTCTGAATCCTTTTGGCAGGCTCGACACCGTGAAGATGAACCCCGGCACCAGTCCCGATGTGATCGACCGCCCCGCAGGACCGACTGATCCCGACATCACCATCCTCTCGGTGCAAGACTTGAAGCGGAAGCCCTTCGCACTGTTTGCCAACTACTCGCTGCATTACGTCGGTGGTGCTCCCGGCGGTCAGATGTCGTCCGATTACTTCGGCGAGTTTGCCCGCCTCATGCCATCGCGCATCCGTGGTGATGAAACCTTCGTCGCCATGATGTCGAACGGCACCTCGGGTGACATTAACAACATCCCCTTCGGTGTCACACGTCCACCACGCGAACCTTTTGAGCAGATCCGCGTCGTGGCACAAAAGGCGGCGGACACAGCATGGCTCGCGCATCGGAAGATCGAGAAGCATCAGGCTGACACGCGCCTTGGCATGTTGCAGCGCGAGATCACGCTGAAGTATCGTCGCCCTTCTTCGCAGGATGTGGCCGAGGCGAAGGCCGTGCTCGCGGTCAAAGACAAGGACGCCATCGAAAAGCTGCCGCGTCTCGCTCAAAACTATGCGGGCAGCGTGGTGAAGGCCGCCGAGCGACCCGAGGAGACTCTCACGGTGAAGATCCAGGCCATCCGCATCGGCGACTTCGCGGTGTGCGCCATTCCGTTTGAGACCTTTGTCGAGATCGGCCTCGATTTGAAAAAGCGCAGCCCGTTCCCGCAAACGATGGTCATCGGTCTCGCGAATGGCCGCCACGGCTACCTGCCCACGCTGGAGCAGCACAAACTCGGCGGCTATGAGACCTGGCTCGGCACGAACCAAGTGCAGGAGGACACCAGCGTCATCCTCACGAACAACCTGCTGGAGATGCTGGCGGAATTGAAGAAGGCTGATTGATCCATGCAGCCCTCCTATGTTCTCAAAAAAATCCGTGCTGGCGAGACCGTCATCACCGCGAAGTCGTGCTACACCGACCCCGAGTTGGTTGAAATGATCGCCTCATCGGGCTATGACGCGGTGTGGATCTGCCTGGAGCACAAGCGCGTGGACGCGTCGATGGTGTATGGGCTCATCCAGGCCTGTCGGCTAGGCGGAGCGGATGCGTTGATCCGCGTGAAGCCATCGAACTACACGGACGTCCTCCAACTTATCGAAGCCGGCGTGCGAGGCATCATGCTGCCGCGTGTGAAGCATGCCGACGAGGTGGGCGAGGTTGTGCGGGCGATGAAGTTTCCGCCGCTCGGGGCGCGTGGCTTTGATGGCATCCACGCCGAAGCAGACTTTGGCCGCATCCCGCCTGCGGAGTATCTGGCGAAGGCGAATGACGAGAACTTCCTCGTCGTGCAGATTGAGGAGCCTGAGGTTGTGCCTCATCTGAATGAGATCGCGGCCATGCCGGGTGTCGATGTGCTTTTCGTTGGTCCGGCCGATCTCACGCTTGGGCTTGGGAAGTTCGGCAAGACGGACGATCCCGAAGTGCGGGCCATTTTACAAAGCGTGGCTGATGCGTGTGCCCGTCACGGCAAGGTGGCGGCCATTCCCTGCGCGCCGGAGCAGGTGCAGGGCTATCACGACATGGGCTTCCGCTTCTTCAATGTGATCAGCGACTTCCGCTGCGTCTCCGCTGGCATGAAAGCAGCCCGCGCGGCGGTGCAACTCTGACGCGCCATGCCGGTGACCGAGCAGACTCTCGAATGCGACCTGCTCGTGGCCGGTGGTGGCATCGCGGGCGTGTGTTGTGCGCTCGCAGCGGCACGTCTCGGCACGCGTGTCATCCTTTGCCAGGACCGCAGCGTGCTCGGTGGCAATGCCAGCAGCGAGGTGCGCATGCACATCGTCGGTGCCACGGGGCTCAGCGGCGGCGAGGAACTGCAAAACGAGCTGCGCGAGGGCGGGATCATCGAGGAACTGCGTCTCGATCTCGCCGTGCAGAATCCCCAGCGCTCGCCAGCGCTGATGGATCTGCTGCTTTACGACAAATGCCGCCGCGAGCCGAACCTGACTCTGCTTTTAAACACCACCGTCGTTAGCGCCGTGGTCGAGGATGGGCTCATTCGCGAGGTGCGTGCTGAGAGGGCGTCCACGGAGGATGCATTCGTCATTCGTGCGAAGATCTTCGTCGATTGCACCGGCGATGGCCGACTCGGCATTGAGGCCGGTGCGCCGTTCATGCGTGGACGCGAGAGCAAGGCGCAGTTCGGTGAATCACTAGCGCAGGATGAGGCGGACGCGAAGACGCTCGGCTCCTCGATCATGTTCCAGGCACGCAAACACGACCGTGTGATGCCCTTTGAGTCTCCACCGTGGGCGCGACGCTTCAGGGCGGACGATTTCAAACTGCGACCCTACGGCCAGAGCGGCTTCGACCTCGGTCTCGAATACGGCTACTGGTGGATCGAGTGGGGTGGTTGTCTCGACACACTGAAGGACAACGAGCGCATCCGCGACGAGCTGCTCGCCATCACGCTCGGCGTGTGGGACTTCGTCAAAAACCATTCGGACATCGACGCCTCGCACTGGGCGCTGGAGTGGATCGGCTTTCTGCCCGGCAAGCGCGAGAGTCGCCGCTTCATCGGCCAGCACATCCTCACGGAGGGCGATCTGCTCACCTCCCGCGCCTTTCCGGATGCCATCGCCTATGGCGGCTGGCCCATCGACACACATCCGCCGGAGGGCGTCGATGCGCCGGAGTTGACGCCCTGCACGCACCATCATCTGCCCTTCATCTACGACATCCCGCTGCGCTGCTGCGTCTCCACCGGGCCTCGCAATCTGATGTTCGCTGGCCGCAACCTCTCCGCCACGCACATCGCCTTTGCCTCCACCCGCGTCATGGCTACCTGCGCCGTCGTCGGCCAAGGCGTCGGCACTGCCGCGGCGCTCGCTTTGAAGCAAAGTGTGGTTCCGTCCGACATCGCCGCCGATGCTAAACTCGTTCACACCATCCAGCAGCAACTCCTGCGCGATGACTGCTACCTGATCGGCGCCTCCAACGAAGACCCTCACGACCTCTTGCGCACCGCCTCACAGATACGCGAACTGGATGCTGGTAGGCTCGTTCGCCAGAACGAGGAAAGGTTCCCGCATTCTGGCGAATGCGCCTACACCGCCGAAAACATCCGCAGCGGCCAGACACGCATCGTCACGAAGCTTCCAGCGGCTCGACATTCTCCCGGCCTACACCGCTGGATGAGCCGCGAACTGCCCGCCACGCTCGAAATCCGCTGGAACGAGCCCGTGATGCTCCGCGAGGTCGTTTTGACCTTCGACACCGGCTTGCATCGCCTCCTCACGCTCTCGCAGGCCGACGGCTACACGCAAAAAATGCTCTGGGGCCGCCCACAACCGGAAACCGTGCGCGACTACGAGTTGAGTCTCGAAACACCCACTGGCTGGCGAACTGTCGAAACCATCCAAAGCAACCATCAGCGGCTCCGCAGGCACTTTTTAACGCTAAACCAGCCAGTCACCGGCCTGCGCCTCACCATCACGGCCACCAACGGCCTCGACCATGCGCGAGTCGTCGAGGTGCGGGCGTATGCCTGACTTATGAAAAGCTTCCTTTTGTCCCTCCTCCTGTTTGCTGCTCATCTCCCCGCGCAGCAGCTTCAAACTCTGGCGTCAGGTGAGAACTACCTCGCCTTTCCTACTTTGATCGACCTCGGCCATGAAGTGCTCGTGAGCTACAAGCGCGGCAAATCGCACGCTGCAGATGCAGGAGCTACACAAGAACTGATGCGGCTGGATAAGGCGTCGGGGAAGGTGCTCGCCACGGACACATTGGCCGAAGTAGAAGGCGAGATCATGCAAATGGGCGAGTGGGTGCGGTTTCCAAACGGGGATGTGGCGAACTACATCGACGCGCAGTCGGCGCAGGGCTCGCTGCGGACGGGATTGGCCGTGGTGAGGTCCGCCAATGGTGGGAAGACCTTCGGGCCGGTGCAGCGAGTAGGCGTGATCGATGGCGTGGAGTATGGCTATGCGTTTGACTCAATCACTCGCGGCCAAACGACGTGGATGCTGGTGATGACCTTTGCGAATCTCACCGGCGGCAAGCTCGTGTTTAAGACGAAAAGCCAACCGGGCTCTGTGGACGTGATCCGCAGCGATGACAATGGGCTGACATGGAGATTCGTGCGCAGCATCACGAACGAACTCGGTGGTGCGCCGATCAATGAAAGCGCATTCATAGCGCATGAGGAGGGTTTCATCGTCACCGCCCGCGGTTACGACAACCGTCAGTGGCTGCTGCACACGAACGCAGAGTTCAAAGTGCTCCAGAAGGTCGATTTAAATGCCACGAATGAAGTCATCACCTCGCACATTGGTCGGCCGAGGTTGTTTGCGCGTGACGGCAACTTTTACCTGCTAGGAAGGAACTGGATCGAGAAGGGCGTGATGCAGCTCGCGCTCTTCAAGTTTGATCCACAAACGCTCGTGATCACCAAGCATGTCGTGCTCGACAATGCGGAGAAGCGGCGCGTGGCGGATGGTTACTACGCGCAGCCGTATTGGACGGAGCAGCAGGAGCATACTTACTTCCACGTCGTCACTTATAAAAGCGGCGCGCAGAAAGTGCCGGAGATCCTCCGGTTGGAGTTTGACTGGGAGAGAGTGCGTTAAAGGCGGCAGGGAAAGATGCTCTCCAATCGCCCGAGCGGTCACAAACAGCCCCTTCCTTGGTCAGTTCATGGCCTTTGAGTGCGTTTAGCCTCCGGCGTGTTTTCTGCCGCTTTCATGAAAAACCTCGTTTTTGTCACCCGGGCATGGTTTGCCGCCTTTTTCGTCTGTTTGGGCACACAAGCCGCAGAATCTGAAACCTGGCAGACCGATGCCTCGGCCCATGCGCGGCTGCTTTCCCAGGTGCAATGGACGCCAGTGACAGGAACGCTACCGAATCGTGGCGGCGGCTTCTTTGCAGCGGGTAAAACTTACACAGGGGTGCCCTACTCCAGCGTGAGGTCGGAGGGTCGTTACATCGGCTTCGACATCGGATTGCGCACCTTTCTCGCGGCGGTGGAGAATCCGCTGAGTGTACTCTATACCGAGAATCTCACGGATAAGGTCTCCAATGCCGCCGCCTACTACGGCATGGTTTGCTCCTCCTACACCAGCTACGCGCTGGGCTGTGGCATCTGGGAGGTAAGCCGACGCTATGGACCTGGGATAAGCGACGGCATCATGCTAGTCGAACCACAGTCAGCCGATGCCACGCAGGTGGGCGATGTGATCTACACGCCGCACGCCACGGAGACCTCCGGCTCGCATGTGGAGATGGTAACGGCGGTGACAAAAGACGCTCAAGGCCGGGTGATATCCCTGCGCGTGGAGGAGAGCCGCCCTCCCACCACCGCGACGACTGAGCGCAGCGCGAAGAGCTTCAACGCGCACCTCACCGCACGGAACAAGCAGCTCTTTCGCATCACGGATCGCGATGCCTGGCGAGGCACGAACCGCTCCGAGCCGCTGCTTTTCCCGAACTACGAGGCTGATGCCACGCCGCCGAAGATCAATCGCTCACTGCTGCTCGATCTCGGTGACTGGGTGCCCTATCAAAAAGGTAAGGCGGTGAAGTTTCACGTCATGGACCGCGGCAAGCTCGGCGTGAAATCCCTCGTCATTCAGTGTGGTGGCAAAGCGGTGGAAGAAATCGCTCTCGATGGTCCTGGCGTGCATGAGCGCACCTTTCAAACCTGCGGCGACTACACGGCGCATGTGATTCACAAGGATGGAGTGCAAAGTCAGGCCTGCGAGTTTGCCGTGTGCGATCTCGACCTTCGTCTGCCTGCCGAAAGCGTGCCTATGGACGGTGGTTGGCAGGTCCGTTTCAGCGCGGAGAACATCAAGCCTATCGTCATCTACCTCTGGAACGAGGCGGACAGCTACGGCCGCCATCCACTCTTCCTCACCGAGGATCAACGACGGGCCGGATCACTCATCATCCCCACCGGCCTGCTCAAAAAGCCCGGAAAACTTCAAGTCTGGCTGATCGGCGAACATCCGCTTGGTCGCCTAAAGTTGCGGAAGGACATTCCGATGATCCCATGAGCATCGCTGAAGCAAATCGCACCGACCGTCTGCCGAGTGCATGGCTCATCGTCGGTGTGCTGTGGGTCGTGGCGGCGCTGAATTACCTGGACCGCATCATGATCACCACGATGCGGGATTCGCTCACGCAGGCGGTGCCGATGACGGACGCGCAGTTTGGCCTGCTGACCTCCGTTTTTCTGTGGGTGTATGGTTTGCTGAGCCCGTTCGCCGGGTTTCTGGCAGATCGCTTCAATCGCAGCCGCCTGATCGTGTTCAGCCTGCTCGTGTGGTCACTGCTGACGTGGCTCACGGGTCATGCGCGGAGTTTTGAGGAGCTGATCGTTGTGCGGGCGCTCATGGGGCTGAGCGAGGCGGCGTATCTGCCTGCGGCGCTCGCTTTGATCGCCGATTATCATCGCGGCAGCACGCGCTCGTTCGCCACGGGCATTCACATGACAGGTTTGAGCGTGGGCACAGGACTGGCAGGCATCGGCGGCTGGGTGGCGGAGAGGCACGGATGGGCGGCTGCGTTCGATGTGTTTGGCATCTTCGGTGTCGCCTATGCGGTGGGTCTGTTCTTCGTGCTGCGTGATCCGCCACGCGAGAGTGGAGTCGTGACATCGAATGCGGATCAGCCTCGACTCGGCCAGGCGCTGAGCAGTTTGTTCAGCAGCCGTTCGTTTCTTTTGCTGCTCGCGTTCTGGGGACTGCTGGCGCTGGCAGGCTGGGCGGTGATGGGCTGGATGCCCACCTTCTTCAAAGAGCAGTTCAAGCTCGATCAAGGCGCGGCGGGCATCTCGGCCACGAGCTTCCTGGCGGTGGCGATGTTTGTCGGCAAGCTCGTCGGCGGTGCCTGGGCGGATCGCTGGAGCCGCACCAATGATCGCGCGCGCATCCTCGTGCCCGCCATCGGCTTGTTCATCGCCGCACCAGCGACGTTGTTGGTGGCAAACACGAACATGCTCGCACTCGCCATCGCCGGGCTGTCGATCTACGGCTTCACGCGCGTGTTTTCGGACGCCAACTTGATGCCCATCCTCTGCCAGGTGTCCGACAGCCGCTACCGCGCCACAGGTTATGGCGTGCTGAACATGTTCTCCTGCATCGTCGGCGGACTCACCGTGTATGTCGGCGGCGTTTTGCGCGATGCGCAGATCAGTGTCGGCACACTGTTCCAATGCGCTGCGGGTGGATTGCTCGTGTGCGGAGTTTTTATGATGATGGTGAGGCCTTCCAAGGGCTCATCTTGCCCCTGAGGCAAAAAGCCATGTTCCGAGAACGTTGGTTCCGCTCTCATGCGCAGGCCTTCATCCCAAGCATCATCGTTGCCGCACATCGTCAGCCTTTTTTGGCTTCTGGTGGGGATCAGTGTGAACGCGGCGGACATGACGGCAGAGCAGCGCAGCTTTTTCGAGAGCAAGATCAGGCCAGTGTTGGTGAAACAGTGTTACGAATGTCATTCACAGGAGGCGAAAAAGCTCGGCGGCAAGCTGCTGCTGGACGCGCCTTCGGAAATGATCGCCGGCGGAGAGTCTGGACCCGCGATGATCCCTGGCAAGCCGGATGAGAGCCTGATCGTGCAAGCGCTCCGCTACGATGGCCTCGAAATGCCACCGAAGAAGCGGCTGCCGGAGCAGGTGGTGAGTGATTTCATCACCTGGGTCAAAATGGGCGCGCCTGATCCGCGTATGGATCTGCCCAAGTCCGCGAAGAAGGCAGTGACCACGGACAAGGCCGCGCTGTGGTCGTATCAGCCCGTCACGAACCCGAAAGTACCGCTGGTTAGGACCAAGGAATGGCCGCGTCATGCCATCGACAGCTTTGTGCTCGCCAAGCTTGAAGCAAAAGGCATCTCCCCGACCAACGACGCCACTCCAGAGATGCTCATCCGACGCGTCTATTTCGATCTCATCGGCCTGCCGCCATCTGCTGGGGAAGTTTCGGCATTTGTAAGCCGCCATCGGTCTTTCCAGCAACTCGTGGATGAGCTGCTGGAGTCGCCGCACTTCGGCGAACGCTGGGGCCGCCACTGGCTGGATGTGGCGCGCTACGCGGAGTCGAATGGCAACGACGGCCTGAGCCGCAATCCCAGCTTCCCGCACGCGTGGCGCTACCGGGACTATGTCATCCGCGCGTTCAATGAAGACATGCCTTATGATCGCTTTATCACGGAGCAGATCGCGGGTGATTTGCTGCCAGCGGATTCGGAGGCGCAGCGGGACCGGCAGCTCATCGCGACTGGATTCCTCGCCATCGGCGCGAAACCGGCAAAGGCGATGAATGACAACTTCGAGATGGATGTCGTGGCGGATCAGATCGGCGTCATCGGCCATGGCATCATGGGCTTGAGTGTCGGTTGCGCGCGCTGCCATGATCACAAGACGGACCCCATTCCAACGCGGGATTATTATGCTCTCGCAGGCATCTTCAAAAGCACGGAGACCCTGTGGGGTGCGGCGGCTCATCAGGGCCTCACCGCACCGCAGACGCCGCTGCATGAGCTCAAGATGCCTGCCAAAATGAGCGTGCGACCTGAGGCGGAGGCCATCATCTCCAAGCACGAACCGCGCCGCCCGCCTGCAAAGCCCGCCTTCAAATACGCCGCTGATGCGCCGCTTGCCATGGGCGTGCGAGAGGCAAAGGCGGTGGTAGATTGCAAACTGAACATCGATGGCGAATCCAAGAAGCTCGGTGCTCCCATCCCGCGTGGATTCCTGACCGCGTGCGGCGCCATCGACCCCGCGATTCAGCTTGATCCGAAGCAGAGCGGCCGGCTGCAACTCGCGCAATGGCTCGCGAGCAAACAACATCCGCAAACGGCGCGAGTGATGGTGAATCGCGTGTGGCAGCACCTCTTTGGTGAGGGACTCGTGCGCACGCCGGATGACTTCGGTATCACGGGCGAGCGCCCGACGCATCCTGAGCTGCTCGATCACCTCGCCACGCGCTTCATGAGCGAAGGATGGTCCATCAAGCACCTCATCCGCGACATCGTCATCAGCCGCAGCTACCAGCTCAGCAGCCAGTGCGATGACAAACTCCGTGCGGCCGATCCTGAGAACCTCCTCCTCGCCCGGCACAATCGTCGCCGCCTTGATTCTGAGGCGGTGCGCGATGCCATGCTCGCCGCGACGGGCGAGCTGAATCCGCAGCCCGGTCATGGCTCGCTGATCCAGCATCAAAACGTGCTCATCAATGAATTGCCGCCGCTGCATCAGCCCAGCACGCACCGCAGTGTTTACCTGCTCATGCTACGCAACTCCATGCCGCCCGAGTTGACCCCCTTTAATCTGCCGGATGCTATCACCGTGGCTGGAAAGCGTGATACAAGCACCCTTGCCACGCAATCGCTCTATTTGCTGAACAATGCCTTTCTGGTGGAGCAATCGAAGCGCTTCGCCAAACGTCTGCTGGCAAGCTCCGATGATGCGACGGCGGTCGTTCAAGCCGCTTATCGGCATGCTTTTGCCCGCTCACCCACCGGGGCCGAAATCCAGCGTGCTCACGATTTCATCCGCGAAGCCGATCTGATGATCGTTTCGACCCAGAACGACGAGAACAAACGTCACACCGATGCCTGGGCGGCTTTTTGTCAGGCACTGCTCGCGAGCAACGAGCTGCGATATGTGGACTGATTCTCACGTATGAATGCGCCGATGAACCACCTCTCCAGACGCCAGATGCTGCACACCGCCTCGTGCGGGTTCGGCTATTTGGCAATGTCCGGAATCGCGAGTGCAGCAGGTGCGGATCTGACTGCTCGACCACCACGTCTTCGTGCAAAGGCGCAACGAGTGATCTTCCTGAACATGGGCGGTGGTCCGGCGCAGATGGACACCTTTGATTACAAGCCACAGGTCGGGAAGAAGCCGCACGCGGGGTCCATCGCGGAATTCAAGCGGCGTGGGGAGAGCGGTCTCTGGGTGAGTGAGCTGCTGCCAAACCTCGCGCGTCATGCGGACAAGCTCTGCGTGCTAAATGCGATGACGGCAGACACGAGCATCCATGCGCAGTCGATGCTGCAACTGCACACGGGCGACCGCCTGCGGCCCTGTCCGAGCATGGGCGCGTGGGTGGCATATGGTCTGGGCACGGAAAACATGAACCTGCCCGGTTTCATCAGCTTCAACACCGCGAAGCCCGCTGAATACGCCGCTGCGCAACTACCCTCTGTGTTCGGCGGCACGCCCATCGGTGTGAATGGCGAGGACATGAGCGAGGCCACGATCAGCAATATTTTCAGCGATCACCTGCCGATGAGCGTGAAGCGCCGCCAGCTCGATCTCATCCAGGCGATGAATCGCGATCATCTCAGCCTGCGTGCCGATGATGTGCAGCTCGAAGGCGTGATTCAGACGATGGAACTCGGCTTCCGCATGCAGGCGGCGGCTCCTGATTTGCTCGATCTCAGCACAGAATCGAAAGCCACGCTGGAGCGTTATCGAGTCGGCAAGAACTACGCGGCGGGAACCTGCAAGGGCAGCGACTTTGGCCGCCAGTGCTTGCTGGCGAGGCGGTTCTGTGAAGCAGGCGTGCGCTTCATCGAGATCACGCACGGCAGTTGGGATCAGCACACGGATCATCGCCGAGATCTCACGGCGAACTGCGCCACCACCGACGCGCCCATCGCCGCTCTGCTCGACGATCTCGATGAGCGCGGCTTGCTGGAAGATACGCTTGTGGTTTGGGGCGGTGAGTTCGGTCGTCCAGGTCTCACGCCCGGGCAGGACAAAGATCAAACCGGGCATCAGCATCGCGCCTTCACCTTCTGGATGGCCGGTGGTGGCGTTAAGGCTGGTCATGTGCATGGCTCCACGAATGAAAACGGCAGCGAAGTGGTCGATGGCAAGGTCCACTTCCGCGATCTGCACGCCACGATCCTGCATCTGCT
>JBILPY010000582.1:0-3369 GCA_044373575.1 Prosthecobacter sp.
TGGCGATGTCGTCCTCGAAGCGGTCGAGGGCATCGGCGGCGCGGTCACCACTGACACCGGCATTGCGGAAATGAATCCTGAGCTTCGGGTAGCGGGTGTAATAGAAGTCTTCGACAAACTGAGTGTATTGGCACTGATGGGTGATGGAGTCGCCGATCCAGATGACGCGGTCGCCATCCTTCAAACCGAGCCCGGCAGACTGGGGGGCGGGCTTGGCGACGAGCTTGGGAGCCTGGGCGAGGGTGGAGGAGGCAATGCCAAAGGTGGCGAGGAGGGTGAGGACGTGTCGTGGTTGCATGTCGATGAAGGGAGAAGCCAAACGCGGGCAGGGGCGGCAGCTATCGGAGAAACTGAATCCGTGGCTGGCTTTGATGAGACGGAGGTTGTGCGTGTCTCAAAGGCGGAGCTGATAGCGTCCGTCCACGAGGCTAACTTCGGGCACTTTGTGTGTGGTTTCAAAGTACTGCCAGGCGGGGAGGAGTTCATTCCGCCAGAAGGCTTCTGAAGGATCACCGGCGGTGGCTATGAGCTGCTCTTCGGTGAAGCGGAAGGGGAAGAAGTGTGCGGGGACGGAGGGCTGGCCTTTTTCCAAGGCAGCCTGCACGAGGAGGAAGATCTCCTCGATGGCGGGATCGGTCATGGCGAGGCAGCCGATGCTGACCTCTCGACCATGGATCATGATGAAGCTGCCGGTGCGCAGGTGATGCCGGTCATACTCGTTCGGATAACCTACATTGAAGGCGAGGTGATACTTGCTCCCCGGATTTAACTGGGGCGCGGTGACGGCGTAGAATCCTTCGGGCACTTGGGAATCGCCTTCGCGCAGCTTGGGGCCGAGTCGGCCAGAGGCGGCGGCGATGGGATAGCTGCGCCAGAGTTCCCAGCCTTCGATGGATTGCAGCCAGAGTTCGAGCACTCGTTCTTCTTTGAAGGCGCGGAGGTAAACGGGGGCTCCGAGGGAGAGTGAGCGCTGGGTTAATTCCTGAATGAGCCGGGGACGCACGCGCTGGGTGACATCGACGAGCCTTTGGTCTGCGGTCCAGGTGTCCCACAAGCCTGGGGCTGGCGGAGTGGGGTAGGGGAGGGGGATTTTCGGAGCGGGAAGCATCAAGGAACGAAGATCGGGAAGAGGTATGCAGTCAGCGCAGGATTCGTCACGGAAATGGGATGAACTCTGCCAGTTTCTGGTGAGCCATGCCAATGCAAGGGGCACTAGGATCAGCGCGAACTGGCGGAGTCGTGATGAGCGTGGGGTGGCAGGCATGGCGATGGATGGAAGAGCATTCTGGCGAGCGGGAGCGGAAATGTCACTCGTTTCGCGAAGGGAAAGCTTGTCTGTATTTGGGCGACCTTTGTAGAGTACTGATCATGAAAGCCTTCTCTCTTCTGCTGCTGGTGATCTCGATGTGTCTGGTGCTGGCGAACTGTGCTTCAAGGTCGGTTCCAGCTCCGCGAGCACCAGCGTCCACAGATGTCTTGGAGGAGTTGCCGCCCGTCGCTGTCGGGCCTGACGATATGGGGCCGGGCATGGTCGGCTCTGCCGGGCCGCAGGGAGGCTTGAAGAGTTGGTTTGGGCGTGGCGAAGCTGCTGAAATCGAGGCTACACACACCCAGATGCGTGTGTTTTACGGCACCGACCGGAATCACTGGATGGAGGATGGGCGGGCCAAGTATGGCCGGGACTTCGGCCCGTTTGACTATGGGGTGACGACGGTGTCGATCCCCAGGGAGCACAAGCTGGCGAAGTTGGAGAGCCCTTCATGGCTGAAGCTGGAGTTCCGCGAGGACCCGAACAAGCACGTCATGGTGATGGGTGCGGAGCGGAAGTCGAAGGATGACTTCTTCAACGAAATGATAGCGATGACTGCGGAGTCGCGACGTGAGAGCGTGCTGCTTTTTGTTCACGGCTTCAATGTGGCCTTTGACGATGCGGCCCGGCGCACGGCGCAGCTCGCCTACGATCTGACCTTTGATTGAGCGCCGGTGTTTTATTCCTGGCCCTCGCAGAGCAGGCTCTCTCCCCGCGACTACAAGACGGACGCGGAACATGCGGAGAAGGCGATGCCGCATCTGAAGGAATTTCTCAACGATGTGGCCACACGCTCCGGGGCGAAGCGAATCTATGTCATCGCCCACAGCATGGGGAACCGCGTGCTCACTCAGGCGGTGAAGGAACTCTTTGAAGACAAGAAATGCGCGCTGGCCCGCTGCTGCGAGTCCATCGTGCTCGCCGCGCCGGATATCAGCGCGAAGGTATTTCTCCAGGACATCGCGCCACGCCTGGTGGAGTCGGATGCGCGGGTGACGCTTTATGCCTCCTCGGCGGATTTGGCGCTGAAAGGCTCCCGGAAGTTCAATGGCGAGCCGCGTGCCGGAGACATCACTCCTTCTCCGGTGATTATTGATGGCATGGAGACGGTGGATGCCTCCGGGGTGGATACCAGCCTGCTTGGCCACTCCTATTATGGCGACAGCACCACGGTGGTTTCCGACCTGTATCAACTGATCAAATACGGACGGCCTGCCTGGCTGAGGCCTGCTTTGAAAAGGGTGAAGATGCCTGCAGGAACGCTGTATCGCTTCCACGATTGAGTGCTGAATGGCTCATGCCAAAGCGTGCAGGAACCGCCCGAAGAACTCCGCTCCTGCTTCGAGGTCGGCGCAGCGGATGAATTCATCCTTCGTGTGCGCTTGGGCGATGCTGCCAGGGCCGATGGCGATGGCGGGAGTGCCCTCTGCGGATAGGAAAGCGGCATCGCAGAACCAAGGGGCGCCAGTGAGGGGTGCTCCACATTCGATGAGCTTTTGCACCAGTGGATTCGCTGGATCGGTATCGAGTGGGAGAGTTTCCGGCAAAGACTCGATGGTGGCGGCGGGGTCGATCTGCTGAACGAATTGTGTCAATGCCGCAAGCGCGCCGACACTGCGGTTCAGGCCCGGCGTGGTGCGCATATCGACACGCAGCGTGCAGTGGTCGGCGACGATGTTGCTGCGCGTGCCGCCTTTGATCGTACCAAGATTGATCGTGCTGGCTCCGAGCCACTCGTCGGCTCCGCTCATCTCGACAAGCAGTTCGCGGAAGTCGGTGTCCAGCGCCTGGACGATGGCGGCCATTTTGACGATGGCATTCACGCCGCGCTCGGGGGTGGCGCCATGCACGGCTATGCCATGGGTGTGGATGTCCGCCCAGAGGCAGCCTTTGTGCCGGAAGACGGTTTTTAAATCGGTGGGCTCCCCGACGATGGCGAGATCATAATGCCCGTGATGTTTGGCGAAGTGCTGGGAGCCGAGTTGCGCGCTTTCCTCTGACATGAAGCCCACGAAGTGGACCTCGACGGGCAGGGTAGGGATGATTTCGCGTGCTTCGTG
>JBILPY010000581.1:0-3369 GCA_044373575.1 Prosthecobacter sp.
CAGAGCGGAAAGCAGCGGCAAAAGGAGCAGCAGCGTCGGCAGGCTGGATGAGGTGTCCGGATCGGGGGGCATGTGAAGTTATCGGTTCTCAGTTCGCTGTTCTCAGTTGGTGTGCCTGAATCAGCCTTGAAGTTTGGTGACGGCTTCGACCTCGACGCTTTGTTTCGTGCGGAAGAGGGCGACGATGATGGCAAGGCCGACGGCGACCTCGGCGGCGGCCACGGTGATGGTGAAGAAGACGAGCGCCTGCGCGGTGTAGTCAGGCAGGCCGTCGGTGACACGGAAGCGGGAGAAACCAACGAGGGCGAGGTTCCCGGCGCTGAGCATCATCTCCAGGCACATGTAGATGATGAGGATGTTTCGGCGGGCGATGACTCCTGCGAGCCCGAGGGCGAAGAGGATACCACTGACGACGAGGTAATGATTCAGAGTGATCATGGCTGCGCGGCCTCCTTGCTGTCACGTTTGCTGAGTGCCACGACGCCGACGGTGCCCACAAGAAGCAGCAGACCGACGACTTGCAGATGGAAGGCGTATTTGGAGAAGAGCGTCTCACCCATCAGCTTCGCATCCGGCAGGGTGCCTGCCTTGAGGTCGCGGGAGATGGTGGGGATGTTTTCCTTGCCGCGTGCTTCCCACTGAGCGCCGGCTTTTTGCAGAGAAAGAGCGGCCTGCTCTGATGACAGCGCGCTGATGGAAAGCTGGCTGGAGACGGTGGCGATCTGCACAGCCAGAATGGCGGCGATGACGACACCTGCTGCGATGGCGGCGTAGTTCGTCCGGGTTGCCACGGACTCGGCCTTGATGTCCATGAGCATGATGATGAAGAGGAAGAGCACCATCACGGCTCCGGCATACACGAGCACTTGCAGAGTGCCGATGAAGTAGGCCTCCAAGCTGATGAAGAGTGCGGCGAGTCCGACAAAGCTGACCGCGAGAGACAGGGCGCTCGTCACCGGATTGCGCGCCAGCACCACATTCAGGCCGAAGCCGAGGGTGATGAGGGCGAAGAGGTAGAAAAGAAGGGGAGGCATCGAGGCTACTTGAGTTCGTTCCACTTGTTCACGAGGCCCACGCGCTTGCCGCCGATCTCATAGAGGCGTGCTTTGTCGTGGACCATTTCCTGCCGGCTGAGACCGGTGATGGCGTAATCTTTGCGGAGATAGATGGCTTGCTCAGGGCAGACTTCCTCGCACATGCCGCAGTAGATGCAGCGGATCATGTCGATCTCGAAGACTTTGGGGCGCTTCTCGACTTTGGCCCAGGGATCATCGCTGGGGATCTCGCCAGGGATGATTTTGATAGCCTTCGGCGGACAGATGAACTCACAGAGCTGGCAACTCACGCAGCGCTCGCGGTCCTGTTCGTCGGTGACGAGGGCGGGGGCTCCGCGGTAGTACTCGGGGAGGTGGCTGTCCCATTTCTCCTCAGGATACTCCATGGTGACCTTTGGCTTTTTGCCAGCGATCTGGAGGAAGGTGCGGAGCGCGTGCCCGAGGGTGATCTTCAGCCCTTTGAACAGGGTGGAGATGAACATTTTCTCGTGCCAGGCGAGTTTCGGACGCTGAACAATGATGGTAGCCATTTGGGGGGAATCTTTATTTCAATGGAACCCAGATCATGAGGACGGCGGTGAGCAGGACGTTCGCCAACGCGATTTCGAACATGAATAACCAGCCGAATTTCATCAGTTGGTCGAAGCGGAAACGTGGCAGCGACCAGCGGATGAGGATGAAGAAAAGGATGAAGCCGATCACTTTCGTCAGGAAAGTGGCGATGTGCAGCAGGCCGAGCCAGAGGGGGGTGTCTCCAGGGACGAAGTTGAGGTGCAGCCAAGGGGAGAAGGGAATGCTCCAGCCACCGAGGAAGAGTGTCACCGCGAGGCCCGAGCCTATGATCATGGCAGCGTATTCCCCCATGAAGAAGAGGGCGAACTTCATGGAGCTGTATTCGGTGTGGTAGCCACCGACGAGTTCGGTTTCGCACTCGGCAAGGTCGAAGGGGAGACGATTCGTCTCGGCAAACATCGCCACGGTGAAGATGATGAAGGAGATCATCATCGGAATCCAGAGCACCCAGCGTCCGAGGCTGAGGCCATCTCCCCAGAGGGGAAGGATCAACCAGCCGTGTGCATCCTGGAAGGAGGCGATCTTGCCGAGGTTTAGTTCGCCGAAGACCATGAAGACCGGGATGATCGACAGGCCGAGAGACAGCTCATAGCTGATCATCTGCGCCGAGGAACGAACACTGCCGAGGAAGGGGTATTTAGAATTCGAGGCCCATCCGGCGAGGACGATGCCGTAAACACCGAGGGAGGCGATGGCGAAGGTGTAAAGCGGACCGACGTTGAGGTCAGCGATCACGGCCTGCACCGGAATGGATGGCAAGGCGGGAAGTCCAAGGGCGGTGATGAGGCCGTTCAGATCGGCGATGGCGAGCTCGGAACCAAAGGGCAATACCGCGCAGGTCAACAAAGCGGGCACCACGGTCAGGCAGGGAGCCAGCCAGTAGTAGAAGGTGTTCACGAACTTGGGCGTGAAGTCTTCTTTGAGGATGAACTTCACCCCGTCTGCTGCGGCCTGGAAAAGCCCACCGATGCCGAGGATCTGGAGGTCGCTCTTGAACCCGAGGAGGGTCAGTGGAATGCCGACGCGGTTCGGGCCGACACGGTCCTGGATGATCGCTGAGAAGCGACGCTCGAAGTAAACGCAGACCGTGACCAGCGGCAGAATCACCATGAACGTGAACCCAACGATTTTAACGAGGGCAGTGATCAGAAAAGCGAGGTCAATGTTGGCGAAGAGAGGTGCCATCAGGAGAGGGGGGCGCGGCATTATCAGGAGTGCTCTACGAGCAGCAACCCGAATTTGTGAAAAATTTCACAAGCTCCTTTCGATGGTGCTCGAAGGGCTGCTTGGCAACCCTTTCCTTGTCATCTTCACGATCACAGCGTCAGTCCGGAAATCCGGTGCATGACTTCATCCGCCAGAGTCTGGTAAAGATCACGGCCATGCGCGGCGGCACTGGTGAGATCGGGCTGGTATTTTTGACCGACGACGAGGGTGATGCTGGAGGGGCGGAGGAACTTGGCTCCACGCGGATAGGCCTCGTAGGTGCCGAAGATACGGACGGGCAGGACTGGCGCGTTGGTTTTGGCCAGGAAGAGACCGACACCGGCTTCAGCCTTCTGAAGATGGCCGTCAGGGCTGCGGGTGCCCTCGGGGAACATGAGGATCTTTTTTCCTGACTTCAGCAGGCGGATGGTGGCCTTCAGGCTGGAGGTGTCTGGCTTGTCGCGATCCACGGGAATAGCCTGCCAGCTCCTCAGCAGCTTGCCTGCGATGGGATGATCAAAGAGGCTTTTGCGGG
>JBILPY010000580.1:0-3369 GCA_044373575.1 Prosthecobacter sp.
TCGAAAGCATCTCCGCTGAAGCGGAGAAAGACGGTGGAGCCTCCCTCGCTCTCGTCGTCGGCTCTAGCACATCCCCGACGCTGCACCGTCTCCTCGGTGAAGTGAAGACCGCTCTTCCGCAGGCCAAGCTTTTCAGCTACGAAGCCATTAGCAACGCCGGTCAGGCCGCTGCTAACAAGGAAATCCTCGGCGCAAGCACGAAGACCTTTGTCCGCTGGAGCAAAGCTCTCCGCATCATCTCTCTCGACGCCGACTTCCTGGGCCTCGACCCCGTCGCCGGTGAAACCATCAAGCACTTCACCAAACAGCGCGCCAAGGACAAGCCTGGTGGCGACATGAACCGCCTCTACTCGCTGGAGAACCGCTACACCCTCACCGGCGGCATGGCGGATCACCGCAAGCCGCTCGCTGCTAGCCTCATCCCGGCTGCTGCCGCGATTATCGCTGAGATCCTGGAGATCAAAGACGGTGCTGCCCTTGCAGCCTCCGCCCCTGCCGGACTCAAAGAATGGCTCGCCCCTGCTGTCCGTGACCTCATCGACCACAAAGGTCATGCTGTCGTGCTCGCAGGCAGCCGTTACGGTGCCGAAGTCCACGCGCTCGTCGCCGCGATCAACAATGCCCTCGGTGCTTATGGCTCGACCATCGAACTGCTCGAAAACGGCAAAGAAGCCCCTCTCGGTGGTGCCGTCGAACTCGAAGTCGCTCTCGCTTCGGGTGCCGTGAAGACCCTCGTCTCGCTGACACCTTCGAACCTTCTCTTCGATGCCCCAGCCTCAGTGGCCAAGGCCATCCAGGAAAAGGCCGTGAAGATCGTCCACCTCGGCCATCTGCCGAACGCCACGGGCCGTGCCGCGATGCTGCACATCCCTTCCGCTCATTACCTTGAAGCTTGGAACGATGTCCGCGCCGCTGACGGCACCTACTCGGTCGTTCAGCCGATGATCCAGCCGCTCTACAATGGCGCGAGCGAGATCGAACTCCTCCTCGCCCTGCTTGGCCGCAAGAAACTCGGCCCTGCTGAGAAGCCTGCCGATGGCGCTGCTCCAGCCGAAGACGCCGCTTATCAGGCCGTGCGCGACACCTTCGCCACCGTGGCAGGCAGCCTCGACGAAACGAAGTGGAACCTCACCCTGCGTGACGGTTTCCTCAAAGGCTCCAGCTACGTCAAATCAACCGGCGTCATCAATGGCGCTGCCGTCGCTGGCATCGTCAGCAAGGCCAAAGCCGCTGCCGCCCCGACCGCCGAAGCCATGGAAGTCGTCCTCACGCCTGATGCAGGTGTTTATGATGGCCGTTTCATCAACAACGCCTGGCTCCAGGAAGCTCCCGATCCTATCACCAAGCTCACCTGGGACAACGCCGCCTGGATTGGCAGCGTCACCTTCCGTGGTCTTGGCCTCAAGAACGGTCAGATGGTCAAAGTCAGCATCGGCGACCGCAGCCTCACGTTGCCAGCCATCGAGGCTCCCGGCCACGTCCAGAACTCCATCACCATCCCTCTCGGTTACGGCCAGACAGAGCTCGGCTTTGTCGGTTCCGACAGCGAAGGCAAGGGTCGCGGCTTCAATGCCTACCCGCTGCGCAGCAGCGCTTCCGAGTTCGTCATCTCCAGTGCCAAGCTGGAAGTCCTGAGCGAAACCTATACCCTCGCCATCACCCAGGATCAGAACACCATGGAAGGCCGTGCGCTCTACCGCGAAGCCACCCTGGACACCTTCGCCAAGACTCCCGACTTCGTTGTGAAGACCGGTATGGACAGCCACATCCCGGAAAACATTTCCTTCTACAAAGGTCAGCTCGGCAAGAAATCCGAAACCAACCCTGCAGGCTTCGACTACGAGAAGAAGCACCAGTGGGGCATGGTCATCGACCTCAGCAAGTGCATCGGTTGCACCGCCTGTATCGTCGCCTGCCAGAGCGAGAACAACATCCCGATCGTTGGCAAAGACCAGGTCGTCAAAGGCCGTCTCATGCAGTGGATCCGCATGGATCGCTACTTCGCCACCAATGAGTGGGGCGAGCAGAAGGCCAAGTCCGACGATGTGAACATCGACCCGACTGCCGAGCAGCTCGAAAACGCCGAGATGGTCCATCAGCCTCTCGCCTGCCAGCAGTGCGAATCCGCTCCTTGCGAAACCGTCTGCCCCGTGAACGCCACCGTCCACACCGACGACGGCCTCAACGCCATGGCTTACAATCGCTGCATTGGCACCCGCTACTGCGCGAACAACTGCCCTTACACCGCGCGTCGCTTCAACTGGTTCGACTACAACAAGCGTCCTCTCGACGAACTCTACTGGGGCCCGCTTTCCACACCCTCGAAGACCGGCGTGCGTGAGTCCGTCCAGCTTCAGAAGAACCCGAACGTCACCGTCCGCATGCGCGGCGTCATCGAGAAGTGTACCTACTGCGTGCAGCGTCTCGAGACCGCCAAGATCAAGCAGAAGCAGACCCAGCGCGACTCGAAGAACTTCCGCATCCCGACTGACAGTGTTAAATCCGCCTGTCAGGAAGCCTGCCCAGCCGATGCCATCATCTTCGGCGATATCGCCGACGAGAAGAGCGCCGTCGCGAAAGCCAAGGACACGAAGCTTTCCCCACGCAATTACGAACTCCTCAAATACATCGGCACCCGTCCGCGCACCAGTTACCTGGCCCGCCTGCGCAACCCGAACAAGGAAATGCCCGGTGCCGAGAAAATCGCCGCCTGGAGCGCTCACCAGATCTAATTCACGACTCACGCTGACATGTCCGCCGAAGCAGCCACCATCCACGACCACGCTCACACCGGTGCTCCCCGCATCCTGGACCGCGAGCCTCTCGTCCTCAACAACCGTTCCTACTCCTGGATCACGAACCGCATCTGCGGCATCGTGGAAAACAAGCAGCCCCTCCTCTGGTGGATCCTGTTTGTGCCTTCCGTGCTCCTGACCGGCCTCATGGCCTTCTGCTTCATCTACCTCATCAGCACCGGCGTCGGTGTCTGGGGTCAGAAGCAGCCCGTCGCCTGGGCCTGGGACATCACGAACTTCGTGTTTTGGATTGGTATCGGCCACGCCGGCACCCTCATCTCTGCCATTCTCTTCCTGACTCGTCAGAAATGGCGCACGTCCGTGAACCGCGCGGCTGAGGCCATGACGATCTTTGCCGTGATGTGCGCCGGTCTCTTCCCGGCCTTCCACGTCGGTCGTGTCTGGATGGTCTGGTTCCTCGCCCCCATCCCGAACGCCAACGCCATCTGGCAGAACTTCAAATCGCCTCTCCTTTGGGACGTGTTCGCCGTTTCTACCTACTTCAGCGTCTCCGCCGTCTTCTGGTTCCTCGGTCTGGTCCCCGACCTCGCCACCCTTCGCGACCGCTGCAAGC
>JBILPY010000583.1:0-3365 GCA_044373575.1 Prosthecobacter sp.
GTAGTTGCTGCGGAACTGGATGCCCGAGTTCATGGAGGCATCGACCTTAAACTCCAGTTCCAAGATGAAGTCCGAAAACTTCTTCGCGGTGCAAAGGAAGGAGTTCCCCGTGCCCGCCACCGTCTTTCCGACCACCGCGCCATCCTGCACGCGATACTCAGCTGTACCGCTATGCTGCTCCCAGCCAGTCAGTGTTTTCCCATCAAAGAGAGGGACGGAAGTATCCTCGGCAGAAGCAGAGAGGGCAGCAAAGGCTGCGGCGATAAGAGAACGATAGATCATAGGGAGCGGGTAAACGCGGTCACGCTGCGCAATCTCACACATCTCTTAAACCAGGATTGGCAGCTTGGAGCTAAGCCTCATTGGGCGGCCGCCATCAGAGCGCAATATTATCATGCCTGTTCTCCTACGGCCAGTCGTGTCCAAAATGCCTTACCAGCCAACACCCGAGGCCTCTGTCTTGATCCGATCAGCCTCGGCTGCGCTCCAGGAGATTCATCATGAGATAGCCGAGCATGATGGCGGTCTGTTCGCCTTCGCTGGCATCGCCGAGCTGTTCGAGTACGAAGCGGCCCTCGAAGAAAGCGGCTTGTTTTGTCAGACGCATCACGGGTGTGCCATCGGTGCGGGCGGCGAGATACTTTGGGTGGAAGAGATAGCTGCTGAGGAAGCCGACGATGGGGATCTCGCTGATGAAGCCGTCGATCAGCTTCGCGAAGGGATTTTCTTCGCGGATGGAGAAGAGCGGAGTCGTTGAGCCAAGCGCAAAAACATCGTAATGCGCGCTCCAGAGGCTGCGCATCCCACGGCGGCCGATGGCTCCGAGCTCGCGACCAGAGACATCACGGAAGGTGTATTTCGCGGACCAGTCGATGATACGATCTGCCTCGATGGTGCAGAGCAGTTGCTGGCGGGTGCTGTCGGTATGGACCTCCACTTTCTCACGCAGGCGGAAGAGCTTTTGCTTCACATAGCAGACTTCATTTCCGGCGGCATCGGTGAC
Organism: Prosthecobacter sp.; assembly: GCA_044373575.1. GTDB lineage: Bacteria > Verrucomicrobiota > Verrucomicrobiia > Verrucomicrobiales > Verrucomicrobiaceae > Prosthecobacter. The sequence continues at coordinate 1,004 of JBILPY010000583.1, forward strand.
GTAGATTTGTGGGGAGAGAGCTAGCAGTTTGAAGCGGAAGGAAAGCGGGTAGTTCATGGCGTGCGCTGATGATGGAGAGTTTTCCGAGCCAGAGCACACAAAAATTTCGCCACCTGGCGTTAAGCGGGTGTCTCTACCTCTCCCACGCCATGGCTTCCGCTGACTTTGATTGGAAACGCTGCTTCGACCAGATCGCCCCGAATCTGGTGCTGTATGCGCGCCAGCTCACGCCCAGTCCGTCCGATGCGGAGGACGTGGTGCAGATGGCCTTCGTCCGCTGGTGGCGGCGCTTCCCGGATGGAGACAAAGACAACATCCCACTGCTCTACGCCGCCGTCCGCACCATTGCTCTCGATCTCCGCCGCAGTGACACGCGCCGCGCCAAGCGCGAGGCCGCCTCCGAGATCGCCGTCGATGGCGAAAACACGCCCACCTTTGATGTCCCACCTGAGAAAAAAGAAGCCGCCGCCATCGTCACTGATGCCCTCGCCAAGCTGAATGAAGACCAACGCGAAGTCGTGACCCTGAAGCTCTGGGGCGGGCTCACCTTCCAAGAGATCGCCACCGCACTCGGCATCTCCATCAACACCGTCGCCGGCCGCTACCGCTACGCGCTCGGCAATCTGCAAAAGCACCTCGAACCCCTCAAAGACGACCTCATCGGCGACCCCAGCCCACCTGCGAATCTTCTGAACTTCCAACCCTCCCTGCCATGAACGAACACGAACTCGAATCCCTCCTCACCTCCCTGACTCCCGCACGCCCCAGCGCTGCGCTGGCTCAGCATGTGGACCATGAGCTGGAGCAGGACATGCGCTGGGCACTGCGCCCGGCAAGTCGCTCTCCACGCTGGCTGCCGCCGATGATGTGGACCTCGCTCGGTGCTGCCGCGGCGGTCGCCATCATGACCCTTGGCCAAACCAACTCCGCCAACACGAGCGAGCCCGCTTTTGCTCTGGAAAGATCACCTTCCGTCATGCCCGTGAGCACCATCCGCGAGGTCGTGGACACACAGGACGAAGGCATCCGCTATAACGCGACATCACGCTTGCCTGAGCAGCACATGAAGATCGTCTCGCTGGAGCGCCACGCCTGGATCGACCCTCGCGATGGAGCGCAAATTACCGTCGAGATGCCACGCGAGGACAGTGTGGTCCTGCCAGTCTCCTTCCAGTAATCCACCGCCCCCCCAACCCCCATGAAAATCCAAACAACCGCCCTGATGTTGATGACCGGCCTGCTCGCCTTCATCAACCTGCCTGCCCTCGCGCAGGAGAAACCTGCCGCGCCACCCGATGCACCTCCTGCACCAGAACGTCCGCGCGGTGATATGAACCCTGTCCGCGAACCCGAGCGCGTGCTTGAAAAGCCCGTGGCCTATCTCGGTGTCCTCACTGGCCCCGTGAGCCGCGAGTTGCGCGCTCAATTCGCCCTCGCGGAAGGCTTTGGCCTACAAGTGGCCGAGGTCATGCCCGACTCTCCCGCTCACGCTGCCGGATTGAAGGAGCATGATGTGTTGGTGAACTTTGAAGATCAGAAACTCGTGAATATGGAGCAGCTCCAAACGCTCGTTCGCAGCAAGAAGAAGGATGACACCGTGAATCTCACTGTCATCACCAGCGGTGAGCAAAAGCAGGTCAGCGTGAAGATCGGCGAGCGCATGGCCCGCGTCGAAAATGAGCGCCAGCGCGGTGTATTTCCGCCACCTGGAATGCAGTGGTTCGGCGGAGGTAGTTCACAGTCCCGCGATCCTGATGAATTGAGAGAGCAGGCAGAGCAGTTCCAGCGTCGCATCCGTGAATATCAGGAGCAGATGCAGGACTGGACCCGTGATGGTCGGCGCGGCAACATGCCACCGCCTCCCATGTTTGACGGCCCACGCCGTGAAGGAGATCGTCGTCCTGATGGTGAACGCGGTCCTGGCGGCCCACCCCGCGAAAGCGGCAACCGCCGCCCTGATGCCCCTCGCGACATGCCACGCGGTGAGGGCGAGACACGGCGCAACGAACATCGCGAAAGCCACGAGAGTGCCAGCATTACCCGAAGTGACGAAACCGGCATCTACAGCCTGCGCAAAGATGGCGACCGCGCCGTCTTCAGCGTGAAACCCAAGGAAGGCGAAGAGAAAACCTGGCCCGTGAATACCGAGAACGAACGTGCCGCCGTGCCCGAGCCCTACCGCACCAAGCTCCGCGAGATGGAAGAGATCCGCAGCTCCGTGCGCCGTGATGGCGATGGCCCAACAAGTGAAGGTTCCCGAAATGGCAGCCGCCGCCCTGAAGGCACACGCGATACTCCCCCACCCGCCAAACGCCCTGACGGCATCTAAAAACCTGTGATGGAGCGTCCGAGGCTGCATACT
>JBILPY010000584.1:0-3360 GCA_044373575.1 Prosthecobacter sp.
CGAGGTGATTGCGGAGTCGCCCGGCGAGTCAGGAGACTCCGACACCCTGATTGCGGAGTCATGAGGCTTGCTAGGATTTCGCGGAGCATCTTTGCGGAGTCGCGAGGCTTGCCACGATTTCGCGGAGCATCTTTGCGGAGCCGTGAGGCTTGCTACGATTTCGCGGAGCATCTTTGCGGAGTCGTGAGGCTTGCTACGATTTCGCGGAGCACCTTTGCGGAGTCGTGAGGCTTGCTACGATTTCGCGCAGCACCTTTGCGGAGTCGTGAGGCTTGCTACGATTTCGCGCAGCACCTTTGCGGAGTCGTGAGGCTTGCTTAAAAGCGCCTGGAGAGGCAAAATGGCTCCATGTCCTCTCCCGCCGCGCCACCCACCCTCCCCGTGCCGCCACCTCAGGTGATCCCGGCAGATACCGTCTATGCCGCTCTCGGCGATCCCACCCGCCGGAGAATCCTCCAGATCCTCGCCCACGGTCACGCCCACACCGCCACCACCCTTGCTGGCAACGTCGGCAAACGTCTCGACGCCACCCTGAAGCATCTCGTCACCCTGCGCGGAGCCGGTCTCGTCATCACCGCCGAGAACCCCGACGACGGCCGCTGCCAGCTCTACCACCTCTCCCCCAGCATCCCCGTGACCAAGACCGCCACCGGCTGGGAGATGGACTTCGGGTATTGTTTGGTGCGGGGGGAATAGAAAACTAGCCAAGGCTCACTGTGAAAGACGCCACTCCATACAATGAATTTGCGGGACCACGTGCGGTCGAGTTTCGCTTTCGCTTCGCCAGTGAAATCGATGCCAACAATTTCGCTGATTCTTTCGATGACAACTTTGCCGAAATAGACTCGGTAGCCGTCACCTGCGGCAGCTCGTGGGTATCTTCTGCCATAGCGCCAACAGTTCATTCTGCGGCTGATGTAAAGCGTCTGAATGTTCTCATAACAGCCGTCGCCGTATTGCATCATGGAGAATCGGATGGGCTATTCTTTTTTGACTGACCACGAGTCATCGCGGTCAAGATTACTCTAAAACACAGTTCACCGCATTCCCGAGCCGGAGGCTCGGGAGATGGTAGCCTGGGGTGAAGCGAAGCGGGAACCCCAGGAATGTCCGATGTGAGATCGACTTCCCCGCACCGCGACCTGGAGGGCCGCGAGAAGTCCACGTGCGTCCCTTCGTATTGTCCAACGAACGAACCACCCTTCTCGCGCTCCTCCCGGAGCGCGGGGATGATGAGATGATGCTACGGCGTGTGTCCGGTGGTTCGCGATGGCTTCGCCATCTCCACTACCGGCTGTTTTCTCCCGAGCCTCAGGGCTCGCCAGACGGAACATTCACGCGCACCGCCACGATGATGTCACTCTCAGATAAACGACGCAGCGGAGCAGCGTGACAGCGTTCTGGACTGCGCCTGTCCTCTGGCGCTTTCGAGTGTCCACTGGCCTGCGCAAAGCTCCAGAGGGCTGGAGCACTCCAAGACGCTGCCGCGCACTCGTTAACCTGACGGCAGACTACGGCTTGGCTTTAGCCGCCTTCTTCAGGAACACTTTGCGATCCCAGTTCGCCTTCAAGGCCTCGGGCGTGACTTCGGAAGCGAGGCCATTGGCGGGCACGTCAAGCTTCGCGGCCCAGAGGATGCCGTTAAGCACGAGCAGACGCTGATTGGCATCGCCCCAGTTGGCGTGGAGATCACAGCCGGTGAAGCCGAAGCTGCGTCCGCCGTTCGCGCGTTCGAAAGACCAGGCAACGGTTTCGGCGCGGCCAGCGTGAGCTTTGGCGTGTTCGTTTTTGCGGCTGCTGTCAGGCATGGGTGCAGCAAGCAAGTGCGTGACGCCTTTGTCAGCGAAGTGCAGGTTGTAGAGCCAGCCATCGCCCGGCAGCGCGAAGGGCTTCATGCCGTGATTGATCAGGTGAGTCGGAATGGAATCGAACTTCACATCCCAGTGACCACGGCAGCCGATGTCGCTTTGGAAGACAGCGCCGAACCATTCTTTGAAGGTCGCTGCTTTGTCCGCAGGACAGTCGATGCCCTGATGCAGCACGATGAAGCCTGTGCCTGCATCGGCGAGTGATTGAATCTTCGCCCAGCGCGTAGGTTCCAGGAAGGGGAGCTTCGGGCCGCCATCGAGGAAGAGCAGCACCGCCTTGGCACCATCGAGCACGGCTTCATTCTTCGGCCAGCCATCGGCGACCATCACGGGGGCGACACCGGGCGCGGCTTTCAGCCAGTCCATGAGCAAGGCACAACCGGCGAAGTATTCGTGCTGGCCTGGTTTGTTGCTCGTGCTGCCAGCGATGAGGACGATCTTTGCCAGCGAGCTATCCGTGGGCAGGACCTCCAGAGGCACCTGCTGCTGCTCGGGCGTGAGTTCGGCGTGGAGGCTTGCGGCGAGGAAAAGGCAGCCGAGGAGTGGGCGGAAGAGTGACATGGTGGGAATGGTTGCTTGAGGCGGGCTCAAGCAACGTGCCAACCCAATGGATCCTTCCTCAGATGCTGTTGAGAAACCTAAACATTGTTTACGGATTTCCCGCCACCTGTGGCTCTGCGCGGCGATTCAGGAACTGCCTGCTCTTCACCACTTCCAGCACCGCAGCGGAAAACTTTCCGCCATTCGCTTTCAACGAGGCCTGCATCTGCTGGAGGAGCTTTTTGTCGCTGGGTAGTGTCTGGCGGCCGAGGGCGTAGCCGAGGAGTTTGCGGGTGAACTGGGTGAGGAACTGGGGCTCGTTCTTTTTGAGGTAGTCGCGGAGGCCGGTGAGGCCGGTGAACTTGGTGCCGTCCATCATTTCGCCGGTGTCGTCGATTTTGCCGCCAGCTTCATCGGTGGGGCGGAAGCGGCCGATGGGGTCGTAGCTTTCCAAGGCGAAGCCGAGGGGGTCGATGCGCTCGTGGCAGACGGCGCAGGCGGAATCGGTGCGGTGCTGCATGAGAGCCTCGCGCAGGGAGGAGGGTTTGCTGGTTTCTTTGAGCTCGGGGACGTTCGGTGGCGGCGGTGGGCTGCTGAAGCCGAGCACGACCTGATAAAGGTAGTCGCCACGCACGACGGGGCTGGTGCGGTGCGGGCGGGAGGTCTTCGTCAAGATGGCGCCCATGCCGAGAAGGCCGCCGCGGTTTTGCTGCGCGGCTTTGACCTCGCGGAAGTCACCGCCGGTGACGCCGGGGATGCCGTAATGCTTGGCTAGGCGTTCGTTGAGGAAGGTGTAGTCGCCGCCGATGATGTCGGAGACGTTGCGGTCATCGCGGACGAGGTGGGTGAAGAACTCGACGACCTCGCGCAGCATGTCGTTTCGCAGTTCAGGGGTGAACTGCGGGAACTTTTTCTCATCGACGGTGCTCTTCTCGTCGAAACCGTTGAACTT
>JBILPY010000778.1:0-10923 GCA_044373575.1 Prosthecobacter sp.
CAAGTGGTGGCTCCGACTCCGCCGCTGGCGCTCAGGGTCTGGCTATATGCGGCAGCCGTAGTGGCATCAGGCAGCGATGCAGGGCTGATGGCAATGGTGGGGCAACTAATGCTCAGCGTGTAACTGCGCATGCCGGTGCAGCCATTGGCATCCGTGGCGAGCACGGTGAAATTGAAGCCACCAGTCTGATTCGTGGTGCCGCTGAGCAGGCCACCAGCAGCGAGAGTGATTCCAGTAGGAAGCGTGCCGCTTTGCAGACTGAAAGTGTAGCTGGCTGAGCCACCAGCAGCAGTGATCGTTTGTGAGTAGGCGAGAGTCGCGGTGCCAGCAGGCAGGGTGGCAGGAGAAAGAGTGATGGCAGGACAACCCAGACTCAGCGTGTAGGAGCGCGTTGCGAAGCAGCCCTGAACATCCTGTGCTTTCACATCAAAGCTGTAATTTCCTGGAGCAGAGGTGGGCGTGCCACTGAGGACACCTCCAGCATCCAATGTCAGCCCAGCAGGCAGGGCACCTCCGTCGATGCTCCAAACGTAGGGTGCATTGCCGTTACTTGCATTGAGGGACTGGGTGTAGGCGAGATACTGGGTGGCGGCTGGAAGGGTGGCAGGCGTGATGGCGATGACCGGGCAGGTCACGGTGATCGTGTAGGCACGGGTTCCCGTGCAGTTGTTAGCATCGGTAGCCTGAACGGTGAAAGCATAACTGCCGGGGACGGTGGATGGAGTGCCGCTGACCATGCCAGCACTGGTCAGACTCATGCCTGTGGGCAGAGAGCCGGCAGTGATGGCGAAGGAGTAAGGCGCACTAGCACCGCTGGCACTGAGAGTGACGGGCGTGTAGGCGGCGAACTGGGTGGCATTGCCGAAGGTAGTGCTGGAAAGTGTGACCGGCGGGCAGTTCACCGTGAGGCTGTAGGCGCGCGTGGTGGTACAGTTATTGGCATCACGCGTCTGCACCGTAAAGTTGTAGGTGCCGGGGTTGGCTCCTGGCGTGCCAGCGAGGACACCGGCAGTGCTGAAGGTCATGCCTGATGGCAGGCTGCCTGAGAAAATCGTCCAGGTGTAGGGGCCTGTGCCACCAGCAGCCGTGAGTGTCTGCGCAGAGTAGGCAGCATACTGCGTGGCGGCTGGAAGAGTGGTGGGAGTGATGCTGATGACCGGGCAACCGATGACCAGTGAGTAGGTGCGCAGGCCGGGGCAGCCATTGATATCACCGGCACGAGCTACAAACGAATAGGTGGCGGGCACGCTGGTGGGTGTGCCGCCGAGAATGCCTGTGGTGGTGTTGAGCGAGAGTCCGGCAGGCAAGCCATTGTTCCCCGTGGTGGTGGATGTGTGGCGGGTAGCGATCTCACCCGCAGTGAGTGCGCGATTGTAGAGCAGAACTTCATCAATACCGCCCTTCCATGCCGTGGTGCCACCGCCGTTGTTTCCGAGGCGCAAGGCATCACTGCTGTGCGTGATGGCCGTGGCGTAGGCCTTCGTGGCGACTTGCACGCCATTGACATAGAGACGCATGTTCGAACCATCGTAGGTGGCAGCTACATGCGACCAAACTCCAGATATGAGTGTGGTGGTGATGCGATTGCCAGCGCGATCGTTCAGCCAGAAACCAAAATTGCTGGTGCTGCCGAGATAGCCAAGCCCGTAGCCATCGGTGCCTGCACTGCCGGTGGACTTGGTGATCGCGGTAGCATCCATGGGCAGGCCAGTGGTGGCGGGATTCACCCAGGCTTCGAGGGTTAGCTGCGCGGGCTTGAGGGAAGCTGCGTCTGCGGCTTCGACAAGATCGTCGTTCCCATCGAAATCGAAGGCGCGCCCCACGGCACCGGTTTGATATACAAGGCCATTGTAGGAGGCCGAGAAATTGGTCGAGAGAGCATCGGCTGGGCCGTTTTCAGCGATCCACCAGGAGACGGCACCCGTGGGGACCGCTGGGCTCACGCTCCAGCCGTAGGGGCTGGTTCCGCCAGTGGCAGTGAGTGTCTGCGAGTAGAGCGCATACTGTGTGCCGCCGGCGAGCGTGGTGGGCGCAAGGGTGATGATCGGGCAGAGCAGAGTGAGCGTATAAGTGCGCGTGGATGAGCAACCCGTGGCGCTGTCCAGTGCACGGATGGTGAAAGTGTGATAGCCGGGAATAGCAGAGGCATTGGGTGTGCCGCTAAGGACACCGGAAGTGGTGAGTGTCAGGCCGGCAGGCAGAGTCCCGGCGGTGAGAGTCCAGGTGTAAGGGCCGGTGCCGCCTGTGGCACTGAGATTCACGCTGTAAGCGCTATACTGCATGGCCGAAGCAAAGACGGTGGGGCTGATGTTGATGGCCGGACAGGTGCGGAAGCCGAAGTCGATGGTGTTCTCGATGTTGCCCGTGCCCGCGGCGCCGGGCTCGCTGCCTGCCGTGAGGGTGATGAGCGGACTCGTCACCGCAGTGCTGGTGCCGCCGGATTGGAAACCATTGCTGTCGTTGTCTTCGCCATTGTCGGCGGGGTCATTCACCGACGTGATGAGAGGGAAGCTGCTGCCCGGCGTGGGGATGCGCACGCGATACTGGCCAGGCTGATAAGTGACGAAGGAATAAACACCGCTGGCATTGGTAGTCGTAGTTTTCAGAACCGTGTTCGCAACGTCGATCAGTTCCACCGTCAGACCACTGATGCCACTTTCGGAAGCGCTCTGAAAGATACCATCACTGTTGACATCTGCCCAGACCTGATTGCCGAGGGTGATGCCACTCCAGATACCGAAGTCCACGCTAAGTTCGGAATCAGGATTGGTATCACCATCCGTGATCGACTCGGAACCTGTGAGTAGATTGATGACTGGGCTGTAAAGAGCCGTGCCTGGACCGCCGGGTTGGCTGCCGTTGTTGTCGTCATTGACTCCATTGTCGAGAGTCACTGGCGCACCGCTGGAGGCGGGAAGAGCCGCCGTTGGAGTGGCTTTCACAACGTATTTGCCTGCGGTCAGGCCGGTGAAGTTATAGGCACCGGAAGGAGTGGTGGTGGTAGAGGTGACGAAGACATCATCGCCGTCTCCAGCCGTGTCGTTCGTGCTGCTGTAGAGCTGTACCTGGACGCTGCCCACTCCGAGTTCACTGCCCTCGCGCTGGCCGTTGTTGTTCTGGTCATTCCAGATTTGGTTGCCCAATGTCAGTGTGGGGGAGGCGGACACTTCGCAGAGCGTGAGGTAATCCATCGCAATGGGACCGCTGCTGGAGCCGCCGGAGAAGACGAAGCTGGCAGTGTCGATCTGCGAGGCCGTGGCACCATTGGCCACGCGGAAGCGCCAGGTGAACTGACGCCAGAGCGGTGTTTGTGTGTTGGCCGTCTCCTCAGTCCAGCCATTATAATCTGTGGCACCGAAGGAGGGGAAAGAGACACTGCTGCCACTGAAACCGCAGCACTGCTGCTCACCAGGAGCTGTGGCGTTCATTTCCGCCTGAGGCACGGAGTAGTATTGATAGATGCCTGGAGAGGAACCGCTGATGACCTGGAAGATCTGAGCGTTGGCACCCAGATCGAGCACGATGGAAGATGCGGCACTACTCGCATTCGCAGCCCAGATGGAGACCTGATATTCACGGCCTGCCTGAAGCACGCTGCCCCAATTGCCACCACCTGCTGCACGCAGGCTGACGCAGGAGTTCGTGCCCTGGAAGAGCATGTAACGCATACCGTGGCGAGCCTTCGAGCTTTCCACCCAGCCCACTGTGGAGCCGCTGTTGCCTGCCAGGACCTGCACGCGCTGGATGGGCTCGCCGAGCCCACTCGTGCCATTGGTGCCGCCGATCCATTGATAGCCGTTGATGCCAGCTCCGAAGCTGGTACTGGTGCCATCGAAGCCAAGCAGCGCCAGTGGAGTGCCGGTGGAGTTTGGCATCTGCTGGAACTCGAAGCTGGCATTGTCGGCGAGTGTGTTGGTGTAGCAGAGGTCACCATTGGCAAAGGCAAAGTCGATGGTGCTGTCACGATCCGCGTCATCGCCATCCACACCTGCAACTGGCTCGCCACCCGCAGTGAGAGTGATGAGCGGACTGACGACCTGGGTGCCTGCTCCGCCGGGCTGGATGCCGTTGTTGTCATTGTTGATGCCATTGTCCAGAGTCACCGCAGTAGTGGAGATGCTGGGATAATAAACCGGCGGGGTAGGTATGCGGACGTAGTAGGCACCAGGCAGAAGATTCGTGAACTGATATAGACCGTTGGCGTCCGTCAGCACGTCGGCACCGACTTTCACGTCGTCGCCACCACCATTGTCGCGCGCGCCATCGACACCTGGAGTCCACAACTGGACTCGAAGCATTGGGATGCCGCTCTCCGTGGACTGGCGCACGCCATCGTTGTTCATGTCAGCCCAGATCTGATTGCCGATGGCCATATTGCGCGATTGCAGCGTCAGGCTTTGAGTGGTGAAGCAGCCTACGCTATCGGTCGCTTTCACGGTGAAGCTGGCACCAGAAGCCCCAGAGGGTGTGCCGCTGATGACGCCGGAGCTGCTCAAGCTCAAACCAGCTGGCAGGCTGCCACTGGCGAGACTCCAGGTGAGAGGTGCGACTCCACCCGTGACACTGAGTGTCTGGCTGTAGGCGCTGCCTGCGTAGGCATCTGGCAGCGTAGTGGTGCTGATGGTGATGGCCGGGCAGGCAGTGACGACGGTGTAGCTGCGTGTACCGAAACAGGTGCCGCCATCCGAGACTCGCAACGTGAAGGTGCTGCTACCGGGCGTCGTCGGTGTGCCGCTGATCTCACCCGTGACATCATTCAGCGCCAGTCCAGCAGGCAGAGTGCCGGCGGAAACGGTGTAGCGGTAGGTCAGCCAGCCTGTCACGGCCTGCAATCCAAAGCCAGGGCCAGACCAATTCAGGCGAGCCACGGCATCACCACCATTCTCATAGAACTCCATGCGGATCGTAACCGCCGAACCGCCTGTTAAAGAGAGCGAAGCACTGTGATTTGTAGCGCTGTGATCATTCCATTGATTAATGATGAGATTGTTATTCACCCAGAGGCGGACGCCATCATCGCTCGTGGTCTGGAAGGTGTAGGTGCCAGTGGTCAGCGGCAGGAGGGTCCCGGTCCAGCGCACCGAAAAGACGTTGGCAGGAACGGACGCATGAGGCGAACCACCCGCCCAGTTGAAGTCGATGGAGCTATCAGCACGGGTGAGCAGCAGCGTGTTAAAGTTCATGCCGGAGTAGTATTGGCCGATCAAGCCGCTCTGTGGTGTGGCGCTGACAGTCTGGCCGTAGGCTATGCCGACATTGCCATCCGGAAGCGTGGTGGGAGAGATCGCGATGATCGGGCAGCCAGTGATGATGCTGTAAGTGCGCGCGCCCGTGCAGCCATTTGCATCCACGGCAGTGACGACGAAGGTGCCCGGATCACTGTTGGTGGGTGTGCCACTGATCACACCGGAACTGCTCAGGGCGAGCCCCATTGGCAGAGCACCGCTGCTGAGCGTGTAAATGTAGGGACTGGCACCACCCGTCGCAGTGATGGTTTGCGTATAGAATGCAGCCACCGTGGCATCCGGCAGCGTGGTAGGTGTCAGAGAGATAGCCGGGCAAACGATGAGCGTGGTCGTAAGTGTACCCTGGCATCCATAACCATCCGTGGCGGTAAAGGTGAGAGGCACACCGGCCCCATTTGCCGTCGTGGGTGTACCGGTGATGGTGGCCGTGCCAACATTAAAGGTCAGCCCGGCTGGCAGCGTTCCAGCGGTGAGTGCCCAGGAGTAAGGAGCCGAGCCACCACCCGCGGCGAGCGCCTGTGTGTAGGAGGTGCCGACCTTTGCCAAAGGCAACGCTCCCGGCGTGACACTGATGGCGGGGCAAACTGGCGTGAGCGTGTAAGTGCGACTGCCGGAGCAGCCATATTGATCCGCCACGCGCAGTGTGAATGTCGCCGCCACGGTGCTCGATGGTGTGCCACTGAGGACACCCGTGCTGCTGTCCAAAGCAAGCCCGGCAGGCAAAGTGCCGCTGGTGACCGAGTAAGTGAAAGGTGCCGAACCCGTACTGGCAACGAAGGTTTGACCATAAGCACTGCCGACAGTGGCGGCTGCGATGGAGATGGGATTCAGAGAGATGCCAGGGCACACCGGAGTGACCGTGTAGCTGCGTGTGGCCTGACAACCATTGGCATCGGTGACACTCACAGTGAAGTTTGCCGCCGTGAAAGCCGTCGGTATGCCGCTGATCACCCCGCTGGTGGTATTCAGCGCGAGTCCCGGAGGCAGGCTGCCAGCGGTAATGGAATACACATAAGGTGTTGCCCCATTGCTCGCGCTCACCGTCTGCGAGTAGGCCGTGCCTACCGTTCCGTTGGCCAGTGTCGCAGGAGCCAGCGCGATGGCTGGGCAGACTTTCAGCGAGTAGGCACGCAGGCCGGAGCAGCCATTGGCATCCACTGCTGTGACGGTGATGTTGGCCCCTGCCCCGTTGCTGGCCGTCGGTGTGCCTACGATTTCACCCGTGGTGGCATTCAGCGTGAGACCCACAGGCAACGTGCCCGAAGTGATGCTGAAAGCATGAGGTGCAGTGCCGCCGCTGGCAGTGACCATTTGTGTATAGGCTGTGCCAACTGTGGCTGTCGCGAGGCTCGCTGTATTCACCGTGATGGCAGGACACACGGGAGTAATGGAGTAAGCACGGGTACCCGAGCAGTTGTTTGTGTCAGTGGCGCGTATGGTAAACCCAGAACTGGCCGTGCTCGTTGGGGTACCGCTGATCGTTCCTGTGGTCGCATTCAAAGTCAGGCCCGCAGGCAGAGCGCCGGATGAGATGCTGTAGCTGTAAGGGGAGACACCGCCTGTGCCGCTGACAGATTGGCCATAAGCCACTCCCACCGTCGCGCCAGGCAGTGTCGATGGCGTGAGACTGATCGACGGACAAGCAGGTGTGACCGTGTAATTGCTGGAGCCTTGGCATCCATAATTGTCCGTGGCGCGGATGGTGAAAGAAACTGCGCTGATGCTTGTGGATGTGCCGCTGATGACACCGGTGGTGGTATTCAGCGAGAGCCCAGCGGGCAACATGCCGCTGCTGACAGCAAAGACATACGGGGCGGCACCTCCCGCTGCGGCGAATGCCCGCGTGTAGGCGGCGCCCAAGACTGGCGCTGTAAGCGTGGCTGGACTTACCGTGATCGTCGGGCAGGCAGGGGTCAGCGTGTAAGTGATCCTTGCCTGGCAACCATTCGCATCCACAGCGGTCAGAGTGAAAGTGGCACTGGTCGTGTTATTCGGTGTGCCGCTGATGGCACCGGTGCTTGTATTCAAAGCGGCCCATGCAGGCAACGCACCACTTGAGATACCGAATACATAGGGAGCGACTCCACCACTAGCGCTCACGGTCTGGGAGTAAACCGTACCAACCGTCGGAGTTGGCAATGCGGAGGGAGACATCGTGATGACTGGGCAGACTTGCAAGGTAACGGCGCGTGTCCCCACACAACCGAAGTTGTCGGTGACTCGGAACGTAATCGACGTTCCCACTCCATTCGTCGTTGTCGGTGTGCCGGTGATGGCTCCGGTGCTGGTGCTGAAGCTGAGGCCGGTGGGCAGTGTGCCGCTGGTGATGGCGAAGGTGTAGGGGGCGGAGCCGCCCGTGGCGATGATGGTCTCAGAGTAGGAGACTCCGACAATGGCGGCGGCAGGCGTGGCGGGATTGACGGTGATGGTGGGGCAGACGGGGCTGAGTGTGTAGGGGCGCTGACCGGGGCAGCCATTCACATCTGTGGCGGTGATGGTGAAGCTGGCGGCGGTGGTGCTGGTGGGGGTGCCGGTGATGACTCCCGTGCTGGAGTTCAGGCTCAAACCGGCAGGCAGGCTGCCGCTGCTGACGCTGAAGGTATAGGGGGTAGCTCCGCCGCTGGCGGTGATGGTCTGGCTGTAGCTGTTGCCGACGGTGGCGGTGCTGAGGGATGCTGGATTGACGGTGATGATGGGGCAGATTTTCAGCAGGTAGCTCTTCGTGGTGGCGCAGGTGAAGTTATCCACGGCGCGGACTGTGATGTTGACGCCGGGGCCGTTGCTGGCGGTGGGTGTGCCGCTGAGGAGTCCGGCGTCGGTGTAGGTCATTCCGGCTGGCAGGGTGCCGGAGCTGAGATCCCAGACGTAGGGGGCAGTGCCCCCGCTGGCGGTGGTGGTCTGGCTGTAGGCGCTGCCGACGAGGCCAGCCGGCAGGGTGGCGGGTGAGATGGTGGTGACGGGGCAACCGATGGCGATGGTGTAGCTGCGGGTGCCGAGGCAGCCGTTCGCGTCAGTGCCGGTGAGAGTGATGTTCGAGTTCCCGCTGGTGGTCGGCGTGCCGGTGATGGCTCCGATGCTGGCATTTAAAGTCAGGCCCGCTGGGAGGGTGCCGCTCGTCAGCGCATAAACATAAGGCGCGACACTGCCACTGGCGGTGACGGTCTGGGAGTAGGCGACGCCGATGCTGCCCGCTGGCAGGGTGGCAGGCGCGAGGGTGATGACAGGGCAAATTTTCAGTGTAAGCGGGCGCGAGGCAGAGCAGCCAAAAGCATCGGTGGCGGTGATGGTGAGGGCGGTTCCTGTGCCATTCCCAGCGGTGGGCGTGCCGCTGAGGAAACCACTGGTGGGGTTCAAGCTGAGGCCTGCTGGCAAGATGCCGCTGGTGATGCTGAAGGCATAAGGGGCGGTACCGCCAGTGGCGGTGATGGTCTGGCTGTAGGCGGTGCCGAGGGTGCCATCGCTCAGGCTGGTGGGGCTGACGGTGATGGCGGGGCAGACAGGAGTCAGCGTGTAGGCGCGAGTGCCGACGCAGCCGTAGTTATCCGTGGCACGAATGGAGAAGCTGGCGGCGGTGCTGCTAGTGGGGATACCGGTGATGGCTCCGGTGGTGGTGCTCAAACTAAGGCCTGTGGGCAGAGCGCCGACACTGACGGCATAAGCATAGGGGGCGGTGCCGCCGGTGACGGTGATGCTCTGCGAATAGGCCGAGCCAACGGTGGCTCCAGCGAGGCTGGCGGGATTCACCGTGATGGCAGGACACACGGGAGTGATGGTGTAGGCGCGGGTGACGACACAGCCATTGGCATCGGTGGCGCTGAGAGTGAAGCTGGCGCTGGTAGTGGCGTTTGGCGTGCCGCTGATAACACCCGTGCTGGTATCCAGCGCGGCCCAGGCGGGCAGGCTGCCAGTGGCGATGCCGAAGAGATAAGGCGATGTGCCGCCGGTGACGCTGAGGGTCTGCGAGTAGCTGGTGCCGACGATGCCATTGCTGAGGGAGGTGGGATTCAGCGTAATGACAGGGCAGACCTGCACGTTGATGACGCGGGTACCGGTGCAGCCATAGGTGTCTGTGGCGCGGAAGGTGATGGCGACGCCAGTGGCGTTTGCGGTGGTGGGCGTGCCGCTGAGGACACCTGCGCTACTGAGTGTGAGTCCGGCAGGCAGGGTGCCGCTGCTGACGGCGAAGTTATGCGGCGCGGTGCCGCCAGTGGCGATGAGGTTTTGCGAATAAGCGCTGCCGATGGCGGCGGCGGGTAGCGTGGCCGGTGTGATAACGACGGTGGGACAGACTGGGGTGACGGTGTAATTCCGCGTGCCGACGCAGCCTGCGCTGTCGGTGGCGCGGGCGGTGAAAGTGGCGGCGGTATTGACGGTGGGTGTGCCAGTGATGGCTCCGGTGGTGGTGTTCAGCGTGAGGCCTGCTGGCAGGCTGCCGACGGTGATGGCAAAGGTGTAGGGGGCGATGCCGCCGCTACCGGTGAGGGTCTGCGAGTAGGCCTGACCGACGACGCCATTGCTCAACGAGGTGGGGCCGACGGTGATGGTGGTGCAGGCGGGGGTGACGCTGTAGCTGCGCGTGCCGGTGCAGGAGACGCTATCAGTCGCGCGGATGGTGAAGCTGGAGCTGGCGGAGTTGGTGGGTGTGCCGGTGATGGCTCCTGTGCTGGTGTTTAAAGCCAGGCCGGCGGGCAGTGACCCTGCGCTGACGGCATAGGTGTAGGGGGCGCTGCCCCCCGTGGCGGTGACGGTCTGGCTGTAAGCCGAACCAACGGTGCCGTTGATGAGTGTGATGGGGGTGAGCGTGATGCTGGAGCAGCCGACGCTGAGGGTGTAGGCGCGGGTGCCGACACAGGCCTGGCTGTCGGTGGCGCGCAGGGTGAAGCTGAAGCTACCAGTGCCTGTGTTGGTGGTGCCGGTGAGTTCGTTGGCGCTGTTGATCGTGATGCCAGAGGGGAGTGAGCCGCTGATGACATCGAGGACGTAAGGCGCGCGCCCGCCAGTGATGGTGATGGCCTGGGTATAGGGGCTCAGGCGGGTGGCTGCTGGCAGCGTGGTCGGGGCGAGCGCGATAGCGGGGCAGTTGATCAGCAGATTATAGGTCTGCTGGGTGGAGCAGCCCTTGGAATCGGTGGCCAGAACGCTGAAAATGAAGGCACCGATCTGGATCGGTGTTCCGCTGAGGACGCCAGCAGAGTTCAAAGACAAACCGAGTGGCAGCTCACCGGTGAGCACACTCCAGACATAAGGTGAGACGCCGCCCGTGGCAGTGAGTGCCTGGCTGTAAGAGCTGTCCTGTGTACCTGCGGTGAGGGTGGCTGGCGTGATGGTGAAGGCTGGGCAGGGGCGGATGCCGAAGTCGATGGTCTTCTCATTGTTCGTGCCGCCGCTGCTGCCGGGCTCGGTGCCTGCGGCGAGCGCGAAGCTCATGCTGGTGGCGGCGGATTGCTTCACGCCGGGCTGCGCGCCGTTGTTGTCGTGGTCGATGCCGTTGTCGGTGGTCGTGACGGTGCTGCTGCTGAGCGGGATGGTCGCAGGGAGGAAGGGAACACGCACCTTGTAGTTCGCGGCGGTGGCGGTGTTGAAGCTATACACGCCAGTGTCGTCCGTGGTGGTGGACATGATGACCGCATCGGTGCTGGCATTCAGCAGCTCGACCGTGAGGCCTGGGACTCCGAGT
>JBILPY010000780.1:0-3359 GCA_044373575.1 Prosthecobacter sp.
ACCCCGCCATGGCCCAGACGATGATGGACAGCCCCGCTGCCTCCGGCCTGATCACCCAATTGCTGCCCGCCGGAGCCCTGCCCCAAGCCGCCGCCATGCGCCTGCAAGCCCGCGAAGGGCGGCTGGAACTCGCCGCCAAGCAGCGCCGTTGCTACGTCATCACCGCCACCTTGATGCAGGGCTACGAGGCCCAGCTCTACTTCACCGAGATCGGCGAACTCGCACGCGTTGACCTGCCCGGCGGCTATCGACTGCTGGAGCCCATGCTTCACGGGCTGGAGAAGGGGCTTACCACGGAGTTGTGAGGAGACGTGGGGCCGTTTTTTCCTTTGCAAGCCCCCCGGCTTCCCCCTATAACCTCGCCCTCCGCGCCGGGCATGGCTGGTGCGGGGTCGTCTTCTTTTTCACAATCCCTCCAAAACATCCTTCGTCATGGGCCAGATCTACAACAACATCGTCGAAACCGTGGGCCGCACTCCGCTGGTGAAACTGAACAAAGTCACCGCCGGGCTCAATGCCACCATCGCCCTCAAGTGCGAGTTCTTTAATCCCCTCGGCAGCGTCAAGGATCGTATCGGCCTGGCCATGATCGAGGACGCCGAAGCTCGCGGCATCCTGACGAAGGACACCCTCATCGTCGAGCCCACCAGCGGGAACACCGGCATCGCGCTCGCCTTTGTGGCCGCAGCCAAGGGTTACAAACTCGTCCTCACCATGCCTGAGACCATGTCCACCGAGCGCCGCACGCTGCTCGCCCTGCTGGGCGCGGACCTCGTGCTCACCCCCGGTGCCCAGGGCATGAAGGGCGCCATCGCCAAGGCGGAAGAGATTTTGAAGAGCACCCCGAACGCCTGGATGCCACAGCAGTTTGAAAACCCGGCGAATCCAGCCATCCACATGAAGACCACCGCCGAGGAAATCTGGGCGGACACCGATGGCAAAGTGGACATCCTCGTCGCCGCAGTCGGCACAGGCGGCACCATCACCGGCTGCTGCGAAGTGCTGAAGCCCCGCAGGCCCGGCTTCCAGGCCATCGCCGTCGAGCCCGAAGCCTCCCCCGTCATCAATCAGACCCTCGCTGGCGAACCCGTGCAGCCCGGACCGCACAAGATCCAGGGCACTGGTGCCGGCTTCGTGCCGAAGAATCTCCACCTCAAAGACGCTGCTGGGAATGCCCAGATCGTTGAGTGCGTGAAGGTCAGCAACGACGAAGCCTTTGCCATGGCCCGCCGCCTCGCCGCTGAAGAAGGTCTGCTCGTCGGCATCAGCACCGGTGCCAACGTCTGCGCCGCCATCCGCGTCGCTCAGCGCCCAGAGAACGCTGGCAAACTCATCGTCACCATCGCCTGCTCCACCGGTGAGCGATACCTCTCCACCCCGCTGGCTGATGAAGCCCGCGCCAAAGTGGGTGCTTGATTCCAGTTTTCGTTATTCCTTCCCCCAACCGCCCCCACATGTCCCACGGAGCCCCCATCACCACCGCCCAAGCCCTGCCAGCTTGGGAACAGTTTCTCGAAAACAACTTCAAGAAGCTCCTCATCCTCTTCATCGCCGTCGTCATCTTCCTCGGCATCTACGGAACCGCGCGTTACTTCAGCCATCGTGCTGAGGTGAAAGCAGGTGAGGCCTTTGCCTCGGCAAAGACCGTGGAGGACCTCGATCTCGTCATCCAGTCCCACAAAGGCAGCGCCGCTGCGGGCAGCGCCCTTTTGCAAAAGGCCGACCTCCTCTGGGAACAGAACTCGAAAAGCACCTCCGTGGATGCCCTCCGCGAGTTTGTGAAGAACCACGGAGATCATCCCCTCCTCGCTCAGGCCCTGCTCGGCCTCGGCTCGAAACTCGAAGCCCTCGGCCAGCGCGGCGAAGCCAAGCCTGTCTTCGAGCGCCTCGTCACTGAGTTTGCCAAAAGTGATCTCGCCGCCCTCGCCGAACTCCGTCTGGGCGATCTCGCCTGGGCTGATGGCAAGGAAGAGGAAGCCAAAAAGATCTATGAAGGTCTCCCCGCCAAATTCGCTGGAGCCAGCGCTGACAACGCCTTCATCCCGCAGAGCGAATCCCGCCTCGAATGGATCGCCTCGAAGCTGCCGACGAAGGAAGTCGATGGCCCACCGAAGCCGAAAGTCGAAGCCCCTGCTTCTGGAGCACCCCCGATTCCAGGGATGCCCCAGTTGAAGCTGAACTCCCCCGGCGGTGCCCTGTCTCCGACGATCTCCCCCGGCGGCACCTCACCTGTGATCAATCTCACCCCAGGCGGCACCAGCGCCCCAGTCACCGTCACCCCCGGTGCCACCATGCCAGCCCCAGCCGCCCCAACTCCGGCCCCTGCTGCACCGGCCACCGCTCCCAAGATCGAAGTGAAGCCTGCACCCGCAGCGCCTGCGGCTCCGACCATCGAGATCAAGCCGGCACCAGCCACTCCGGCACCAGCACCCGCCGTTCCTGCCGCTCCCGCAAAACCTGCGGGTCAGTAATCAGCGGACCGCACCCAAAGGAGACCGAACCTCCAAGTTCGGTCTCAAGTTTGGCGACACGTTCATGGAACGAACTTGGTAGTTCGTTCCACACGTCTCCGATGAGGTCGATGACGAGATGATGCAACTTTCCCCTGCCCTGTCAGGTTTCACGGCGTGCACCATGAACAAGCACCTCCTCCTCCTTGCCTTCGGCCTGCCTTTCACCCCAGCTCCGGCGCAGCAAACAGCCCCTCCTGCCGCCACTCGCGGCCCAAATCTGTTCGAGGTGATGGACGTGAACAAGGACGGCAAACTCAGCCGCGATGAGTTGCCCGATCGCTTCCGCGGTGGCTTCGCCCGTGCTGACACGAACAACGATGGCGGCATCTCCAAGGAAGAGCACCTCGCGGTTTTGAAACGCGGGCAGCAGCAGCAGGCAAAGAAGGGCGTGCCATCCCGCCCACTGCCTCCCGGTGTCGAGGCCCTGCGTGATCTCCCCTACGCCGAGACGGACAACCCACGCCAGAAGCTCGATCTCTTCCTGCCGAAGGCGCGCAAGGGTGACAAACCACTGCCGGTGATCGTCTTCATCCACGGCGGCGGCTGGCGGGGGGGAGACAAGAATGGCGGCATCGGCAATGTGGGTCGCTTTGTCGAGAGTGGAGAATACGCCGGAGCCAGCATCGGCTACCGCCTGACGGACGAAGCTCAGTGGCCCGCACAGATCCACGACTGCAAGGCCGCCATCCGCTGGATCAAAGCCCATGCGAAGGAATACAACCTCGATGCCACGAAGATCGGCGTCTGGGGCACCTCGGCGGGTGGGCATCTCGTGTCCTTCCTGGGCACCAGTGGCGATGTGAAGGAACTCGAAGGCACGCTGGGCAAGAACCTGGATCAGAACAG
>JBILPY010000098.1:0-10916 GCA_044373575.1 Prosthecobacter sp.
CCTCGCTGGTGAAGAGGCTGGTGAAGGATGAGTTCGACCCCGATGAGAAGGAGACGCCAGGCATCAGCATCACAGACTGGTCCCTCCCGTGCGGCCGTGAAGCAATGAAGCTACATCTGTGGGACTTCGCGGGGCAGGAGATTACGCATGGCACGCATCAGTTTTTCTTTTCCCAGCGGAGTGTGTACCTGCTGCTGCTCACGGGGCGGGAAGGCAATGCGGAGCGGGATGCGGACTACTGGCTGCGGCTCATCCGAGCCTTTGGCTCGGACTCACCGGTGCTGGTGGTGCAGAACAAGATCGAACAGAGCCCCTTTGAACTGGACGAACCGTCGATCCAGCGGGATCACCCCAGCGTGCGGAGCTTTCATCCGGTGGATTGCAAGACAGGTAAGGGCCGCGAGGGGCTACTGAAAGCGCTGAAGGAGACGATCCAGGGCATGGAGAGCGTCCACAAGACCTTCCCCGGCGAGTGGATGAAGGTGAAGGACCGGCTCTCCGGCATGAAGGAGAATTATTTGGACCAGAAGCAGTACCGCATAATCTGCTCGGAGAATGGGGAGAAGGACGAGGACTCTCAGGACGCGCTCGCGGGGCATCTGCATCACCTGGGAATCGCCCTGAACTATGCGGATGATCCAAGGGTGCGCCATGCGCTGGTGCTGAACCCCGGCTGGGTGACGGATGGCATCTACAAGCTGATCCGTGGCGTGGAGAACTCAAAGCCTCCGGGCGAACTCAAGGCCTCTGCTTTGTCCAAGCTGCTGCCGGAGGAGGAGAAGCCGGAGATGCGGCGGTATCTGGTGGACCTGATGCGGAAGTTTGAGCTGTGTTTTGCTCTGGATGAGGAGGAGGAGCGCTTCCTGGTGCCGGCGGTGCTGCCGGTGAAAAGCCCGGTGCTGGACGCGGCCTGGACGACGGACAAGGAAGCGCTGCGCCTGCGCTATGAGTATGATGCGCTGCCGCAGGGCCTGCTGCCACGCTTCCTGGTGCGCACGCATGTGCTGAGCCAGGACAAACCAAGGTGGAGATCAGGCGTGATGCTGGGCTTTGAAGGGGCGGAGGCGCTGGTGCGTGCGGTGCAGGGGAAGCAGGATTACATTGAGATCATCATCCGCGGCGATCACCAGTCGGTGCAACGCCTGGCTGCGGTGGTGCGGGAGAACTTCCGGGTGATCCATGATGACATCAAGGCGCTGGCCCCGCGACTGATGATCGAGGTGGCGGGAGGCACCGGGGTGTATCAGCGGCTGGCCTTCCTGGAAGATGAGGCGAACAGAGGTGGCCCGCTGCGTGTGGACAGCGGCAATGGCACACTGGAGGTGGTGGAGGAGGTGGTGCTGGATAAAGTGCAGCCACCGGAAGTGCGCGGTGCACCGAAGCCAGTGCTGCGGGTCTTTGTGAGCTACTCCCACAAGGATCATGCTTTGAAGGAGCAGTTCGATGTGAACCTGAAGGTGCTGGCCAACCAAAAGAAGATCATCCCCTGGTCAGACAGCCGCCTCGCGGGTGGCGAAGACTGGAATCAGGAGATCGAAAACGCTCTCAAAGCTGCGGACATCATCCTCTTCCTCGTGAGCAGCAGCTTCCTGGCCTCTGACTATGTGCGCGACAACGAAATGCCGCTGGCCATGAAGCGCGCTGAGGCGAAGGAAGCGGTGGTGGTACCGGTGATCCTGAAGGACTGCGGCTGGCAGGATGAGGCATGGCAGAAATACAATGCGCTGCCGGTGCCTTTGAAACCCGTCGCGGAGTCGGGTGATGTGGAGAAGGCCTTTTACGATGTGGAGAAGGGACTGCGGGAGGTCATCAAGCGGATGCTGGCAGATCCCAAGCGGAAGCAGAGCCGTCTGCATGAGGGTGATGCGGGGGAGTGATGACGGCGTGGCAGGGCACTGCCATGCCCTGCCCCTTTTCACTCAGGCCCGGTGCCGGGCTGGGGTGGGTAGATGGGCGGGAGGTTGAGGAGGTAGCTGAGGGCTTCGGCGTCTTTGATGTGGCTCATGGCTTCGACGGTGTTTTCGTGGAGGCAGAAGATGAGCCGGTCGCCGCTCCAGTTGAAGTTGGGATCTGCGAAAGTCAGGTGGCTGAGAGACATCGCCTGGCAGCCTGACGAAGTTGTTGTGACTTGGGGAAGGGAACAAAAAAGAGCTTCACAAAAACGCGCTGGTTTAGTAAAAGGCTGACGTTGTTGAGTTGGCACCACCCAAAAAATCCGATGAAAACACAACCGATGAAAGGTGATTTCACACCCACGAATACGCTGGAGGAGCAACTGCGGCGGGTACTGACGGACAAGAACACGCCGTTGTGGGATTTTTACACGCCGCTGGCCGCCAGTGCGCTGTGGATCGTGGTGCCGCACCACCCGGAGCTGGATGGGACGGACCTCGTAGCTCCGCCCGGACAGAATCCGGCGGTGTGTATTTTCCGTGGCAAGAACATGGCCGGGGAGGAGACCAGCTACCTGGGTGTGTACTCAGCCAAATGCCGGGCGGAGGCCGCGCTGAAGCTGTGGGAGTATCCGCAGCCGATGACCTGTGTGTCGGCCAAGGGGCATCAGCTGCTGCGGTTTCTCGTGACCCAGGACGCGGATGAGTTGTGGCTGAATTTTGGCCTGCCGGAGTGCCAGTACGGCATGGACCCGGACATGATCGACATTTTGCTGGAGCGCCCGGAGCCGCCGGACCCGGAGCCGCCCCGCGTGGTGGCGCAGCCGGAGGGTGACCCGGCGAAGTTCCTGGCCCCGGTGAAGTCGCTGCTGGCACGGGAGGCGAGCGTGCGCGCGGCGTGGATCTTTGAGGCAAAAGTCAGCGAGCCGGAGATGCGCGGCCAATGCTGCTACGAGCTGGCGCTGCTGATGCAGAACCCGGACGACGAGCACCTGCTGCAGCAGGTGGAGACGATGGCCAAGGCGCTGACCCCGGTGCAGATGGAATGGGCCGCCACGCTGCTGCGCGGAGAGGACACCGCCTTCCAACAATTGGCGGAGCGCCACCCGCCCTTTTACGCCGCACGTGGGTTCCTGGAAGGGTGAGGTGAAGACCGCGGACGTCGGGATCGCTCAGATCGTTGAGGGGAAAGTAGGTCATGCCTTGCGGTGCGCTATTCATGCATTGATCTGCCCGGAATCGCGCTTGCAGAAGGGACTTGCACTCCTACCATCGCGACCCTTTTTCTCACAGACATGGAACAACCTCTTCCCGGACAACGCTGGGTCAGTAACAATGAACCCGAAATGGGGCTTGGCGTAGTCATGAAGGCCCAGTTTGGGCGCGTGGAACTCTTCTTCCCAGCCGCTGGGGAGATGCGCCAATACTCGCTCACGGGAGCACCGCTGCGCCGGGTGCGCTTTCAGCCTGGAGACACGGTCAAGACTCACGAGGGCAAGCAGATCGAGGTGGAGAGCACGGAGGAACGCAATGGGATGCTCTTTTATCTCGGCAAGGACGTGGAGATCAGCGAGGCAGAGCTGGCGGACACGATCAGCTTCAGCAAGCCGCAGGACCGTCTGATGGCGAGCCAGATCGATGACCTGGTGACCTTTGACCTGCGTGTGGAGGCGCTGCAGCGCCGCGCACAGATCCGTCAGTCCACGGTGCGTGGGCTTTGCGGCGGGCGTGTGGACCTGCTGCCGCATCAGATGTTCATCGCGAATGAAGTGGGCAATCGTCTCGTGCCGCGAGTGCTGCTGGCGGATGAAGTGGGCCTGGGCAAGACCATCGAGGCGGCGCTGATCCTGCATCGGCTGCATCTCACGGGCCGCGCGGATCGGGTGCTGATCCTGGTGCCGGATGCGCTGGTGCATCAATGGTTCGTCGAGCTTTATCGCCGCTTCCACCTCTGCTTCTCCATCTATGACGAGAACCGCTGCGACGAGGTGGAGACGGAAGAGGAAAGCGCGAATCCTTTCCTGGAAAGCCAGCTCGTGATTTGCAGTACGACCTTCCTGGCGAAGTCGCCAAACCGCGCCGCGCAGGCGATGGAAGCTGGCTGGGACCTGCTGATCGTGGATGAGGCGCATCATCTGGAATGGAGCACGCTGGGAGCAAGTGCGAGCTACGCGATGGTGGAGACGCTGACGGCGAAGATCCCCGGCCTGCTGCTGCTGACTGCCACGCCACAGCAGCTCGGACCCGAGGGCCACTTTGCCCGTCTGCGCCTGCTGGACGCGAACCGCTACGCCGATCTGGAGCAGTTCCTGGAAGAGTCGAAGCACTATGAAGAGGTGGCCAGTGCGGTGGATCGTCTGCTGGATGGCAAGAACCTCAGCGCGGCGGACCAGAAGCTCTTTGCCAAAAAATCCCCGCATGTGCAGTCGTTGGCAAAGGAGACGAAAGACGGCGCCGAAGGCGCACGGGAGAAGCTCGTGGCGGCGCTGCTGGATGAGTTCGGCACGGGTCGTGTGATGTTCCGCAACACGCGTGCAGCCCTGAGCGGCTTCCCCGAGCGCAAGGCAAAGCTCGCGCCCATCGACGGCGGTGATGATCCGCTGGAGGCGAAGGTAAAGTGGTTGGCCGCTTTGCTGAAAAAGCTTGGCGAACAAAAGGTGCTGCTCATCTGCCGGACGCGAAAACTGGCCGAGGAGATCAACGAGCGCCTGCTACGCGAGGTGAATGTGACCGCCGCGCTCTTCCATGAAGGTCTCACGCTGATGCAGCGCGACCGTCAGGCGGCCTTCTTTGCCGAAGAGGAAGCCGGCGCACGCATCCTGCTCTGTTCCGAGATCGGCAGTGAGGGGCGCAACTTCCAGTTCGCGCATCATCTGGTGCTCTTTGACCTGCCTGCCGACCCCGAGGTCGTGGAGCAGCGCATTGGCCGACTGGACCGCATCGGCCAGACAAGCACGATCCACATCCACGTTCCCTACATCAAGGAAAGCGCTGAGGAAGTGCTGGCCCGCTGGTATGACGAGGGCCTGGATGCCTTTGAAAAGAATCTGCACGGCGCCACCGAGATCGCTCAGGGCTTGCAGGATTCGCTGAACCCGCTTCTGGAAGACTTCGATGCCAAGGCGCTGACGGCTTTCCTGAAGGAAACCAAGACGCTGCGCAGTCAGGTCACGAAGAAGCTGGAGCGCGGCCACGACCGACTGCTGGAGCTGAACTCCTGTAAACCTGAGCAGGCAGATGCGGTGATCGATGTCATCCGCAAGCTGGATGCCGACGATGAATTTGAGGAGTTCTTCATCCGCCTCGTGGATCACTTCGGCCTCGAAGTGGAGGAGATGGAGAACCGCAGCTACGTCTTCAAGCGCGGTGATTTGATCACCGATGCCTTCCCCGCGTTGCCGGAGGAAGGATTGACCGTCACCTTTGATCGCCAGCGTGCCATCACGCGGGAAAACATTGCTTTGCTCACGCCGGATCACCCTATCGTGCGTGGTGCGCTGGATCTGCTGCTCGGCGGTGAAGGTGGCAATTCAGGCTTCGCCGCATGGCGTGCATCAGGTGTCGAGGGACTCATGCTGGAGACGCACTTCGTCGTCGAATGCGTGGCGCCTTCCGCCCTGAATGCCGACCGCTTCCTCGCACCTGTCCCTGTGCGTGTGGTCGTGGATCACGCGGGCAAAGATCGCCGCACTGACACCGCCTATCTTCACGCCAAGCTCGACAAGAGCAACCCCACGCGCCTGCTGGAGAAGCCGCCCGTGCGCAAGAAGCTCTTCCCCGACATGCTCAGCGCCTCGCGCAAGATCGCCGAAGCAGAGATGAAGAAGCTCGTTGCCGAAGCCATCGCCACCATGAAGGAGAAGATCCAGGCGGAGATCGACCGGCTCGAAGCTCTGCGCGTGCATAACGATCATGTCCGCCCCGAGGAGATCGAAGCCCTCAAGGCCCAGATCACCGCGCTGGAAGAAGCACTTGGTGGTGCCCGCCTGCGGCTGGACGCGCTGATGCTAGTGGTTCAGTCGAAGTGACCGAACCCTTGGAATGAAAAAGCCCCGTTTCATTTTCCCGACGGCTGTGTATGGCAGAAAGATCATCCCCCTGCCATGACCCTGATCTCTGGAACCGCCGTCGCTGAAAAAGTCCTTGAAGAATGCCGCCGTGAAATCGCCGAGCTGGCGAAGCTTGGCAAGAAGCCCGGCCTCGCCGTGGTGCTCGTCGGCGATGATCCCGCCTCCCGCGCCTACGTCCGGTCGAAGGACAAGAAGTGCCGCGATCTCGGCCTGCATTCCGTGAAGCACGAGCTGCCCGCCAGCACCACGCAGGCGGAGCTGCTCGCCGTCGTCGAAGCTCTGAACAATGACCCCGCTATCCACGGCATCCTCGTGCAAAGCCCACCGCCAAAGCACATCGACGAAGCCGCCATCGTCCGTGCCATCGATCCCGCGAAGGACGTGGATGGCTTCCATCCGATCAACGTCGCCAAGCTCGCGCTGGAGGACCCCACGGGCTTTGTTCCCTGCACTCCGCTCGGCTGCCAGCGCCTGCTCATTGATGCAGGCATCGAGACCAGCGGGGCGAATGTCGTCGTCGTGGGCCGCAGCATGATCGTTGGCAAACCAATGGCTCTTTTGCTCATGGCGAAAGGCGTGGGCGGTGATGCCACCGTCACCGTCGCCCATTCCCGAACCAAAGATCTGCCCGCCATCTGTCGTCAGGCCGACATCATCGTCGCCGCCATCGGCAGGCCCGGGTTCATCCGTGCCGAGCATGTCAAAGAGGGGGCTGTGGTCATCGATGTCGGCATCAACCGTGTCGAAGCCCCAGGCACCGAGAAAGGCTACAAGCTCGTCGGTGATGTCGCCTTTGAGGAAGTGGCCCCGAAGTGCAAGGCCATCACGCCCGTGCCCGGTGGCGTCGGCCCCATGACCATCGCCATGCTCATGGCGAATACGATCAAGGCATGCAAACAGGCGTGAGTCCCCGTCATGTTTCAGGAAGCGGCCTCCCGTCTCTGCACCGCCTGCGGCATGTGCTGCAATGGCGTGCTGTTTGAGATCGTCCGCCTCCAGTCGCAGGACTCCGTGAAGGAACTGGAGAAGCTCGGGATGCAGATCAACCGACGCAAGACGCAGCCTTACTTCAAGCAGCCCTGCCGCTTCCTCAATGACTGCACTTGCACGATCTACGAGCAGCGCCCCACGCGCTGCCGGCGCTTTGAGTGCCTGCAATTGAAGCTGCTCGCGGCGGAGGAAATCACCGAGGCGGAGGCCGCTGCGAAGATCGAGGAGGCCAGGACGCAGGTGCAGCGCGTCCGTGATTTGCTGGCCGGGGCAGGGGATGCGTCCACCGATGAGGCGCTCGAAGAGCGCGTGAGACACGTGCTCGGGGATCAGACGGACACGCCTTTGTATCACGAGATGCAGACCTTGAGGCGACTGCTGAGCCGGGAGTTCCGCGCGATGACCGAGTGAAAGCCAATGGCAGAACGAGGCGTAGCGTCTGTATGTTCCGACCACTCGCTCTCCTCCTCGCCGTCACCGCCCTTCATGGGGCAGATCCCGTACCGCTCTTCATCGAAGGTTATGCCGGTCAACGCAGCGTTGCGCAGGGCGAGGAGATCTCCCTGCACGTCAGCACCACGGCGGCGAAGTTTGAGGTCGAGGTCACCCGCCTCGGTGCCACCCGCGAGGTCATGTGGAAAAAGGCCGACGTTCCCGGTGCTGCGCATCCCGTGCCTGAGGATGCCTCTGCCAATGGCTGCCGCTGGCCGACGAGTGTGAACGTGCCCGTGGGTGCGGAGTGGAAGAGCGGCTACTACGAGGTCAGCTTCCGTGCGGCGGACAGCGGGGGCAAGTGGACCCATCGTGGAGCGCGCACCGCCTCTGGGAGTGCGTGGTTCATTGTGCGCCAGGCCAAGCCCGGCAGCACCTCCAAGATCCTCCTCCAGCTCTGCACGAACACATACAACGCCTACAACAACTGGGGCGGCTTCTCCGTGTATGCCTACAACAGCCTGTCCAAGAACCAGGGCAGCCGCGTCAGCTTCGAGCGTCCGGGTTCCTCCCAGTTCGGGCGCTGGGAGCTGCCCTTCGTCCAGTGGGCGGAGGCCAATGGCTACCCGCTGGAGTTCGCCGCCAATGATGACCTGGAGTTCCGTCCCGAGATCCTGGCTAACTACAAGCTCGTTCTCAGCGTCGGCCACGACGAATACTGGAGCACACCGATGCGTGACAACCTGGAGGCGTGGATCGGCAAGGGCGGGAACGTGGCCTTCTTCAGCGGCAACACCTGCTGCTGGCAGGTGCGGGCGGAGGACGCGGGCCGCGCCTTCACCTGCTTCAAGCAGAACTACCACCTCGACCCCGTCTTCCAGACGCGGAAGTTCGACCTGCTCAGCACCGCCTGGAGCCACCATCTGTTAGGTCGCTCGGAGAACAGTCTCACCGGCGTGGGCTTCCTCTGGGGCGGCTACATGCGCAGCCACGGCCAGTTCATGGATGGGGACGCGTCCTTCATCGTGCATCGCCCCGACCACTGGATCTACGAGGGCACGGGCCTGAAGCAGGGGGAGCGCTTCGGGGCCAAAGACACCATCGTCGGTTATGAGTGCGATGGCTGCGAGCTGGAGTGGAAGGAAGGACTGCCTTTCCCCACCTATAAAGACGGCACGCCCAAGACCTTCGAAGTCCTCGGCTCCTGCCCTGTGCGCTGGCACCCCGATGATGTGGAGTGGTATGAGAAGTGGGAGATCGGCCGCACCGGTGCAGCCACACTGGGCCTCTACACCCGTGGCGGCACCGTCTTCACCGCCGCCACTACCGACTGGGCGCATGGTCTTCAGGGCAAAGACGCCCACGTCGTGCGCATCACGAAGAACGTGCTGGACCGGCTGACCAAGTAACGCCGTCCGCTGGCTCACGCCCACTCCAGGAGTGGCTCAGTGCGTGATCACGGCATGCTGCCGCTCGGCGATCAACTCCCCCTCAGCTCTGAGCCAGTCTTCCACATCATGCCCATCTGCGGCCCCGTGATTCTCATAGTTCAGGTAGGCGCGGTCTGCGACTTCTTCAGAGGTGGGAGTCACAAACGTCGGAGCCTGTTGCTGCAGAGCTCTGACACCTCCACTGGCAGTGACGGGACGGACTTTGGATTTGGAAGCGGGTAGTTGTTTCATCGGAGACCATCATTCCGAGTCAACACCACCCTCGCCATGGGGTGTAGGCCCCATGGCGGCCATGGGTGCGGCCAGCGATGGTGCGGCCTCCCATGACGATCGACGCCTCCTGCTGCCTTGAATATGTGATCCCTGCCGAGGTTCACGCCATCTTTATGCTGCGCCCACGCAGCGGCTGGGGGCAGTGGGTCATGCGGGAGGAATTCCTCATCAAGCCGCGTGTGCCCGTCGTGGAATATACCGACTTCTATGGCAACCTCTGCCAGCGCATCGTCATGGCGAAGGGCACCTTCCATTACTCCATGAAATGCCGCGCCTGGGTGCCAGCGGAGTTGGACGCGCAGCCACTGGCCCCACTCCAGACGGTGAAGCAACTGCCGGTCGAGGTGCTGCATTACCTGCTGCCGAGCCGCTACTGCCAGTCAGACAAGCTGGGTGATCTCGCCACCTCCATCGTGGGCAAGACGCCGAGCAGCCATCAAGACGTCACCAACCTCCGCAATTGGATTCACGACAACATCGCCTACCAGCGTGGGACGAGTAACTCCTCCACCTCCGCGTTGGAGACCTCCACCACGCGGAGCGGTGTGTGCCGTGACTTCGCGCATCTTGGCATCGCCCTCTGCCGCGCCATCAATGTGCCTGCGCGCATGGTCGTGGGCTTCGTTCATGGGCTCGATCCGATGGACCTCCACGCCTGGTTCGAGGCCTACATCGGCGGGCGTTGGTTCAGCTTCGATGCGACGGAGGACCACCCGGGCGGCAACCGCATCGTCATCGCTTATGGCCGGGATGCTGCCGACGTGGCGCAGGCCTCTCTTTTTGGCGCATTCACCTGCACCACCATGCTCGTCACCACCGCCATCACCCCAGATACGGAGGAAGAATAACCTCATGTCCTACTGCCTCGGCATCAACACCATAGACGGCCTCGTGCTGGCCTCCGACTCACGCTCCAGCGCGGGCGCGGACCGCATGAATCTCTGCCAGAAAATGCATCAGTTCATCCTGCCGGGTGAGCGCGTCTTCATCATCCTCACCACCGGCAGCCTCTCCCTCAGCCAGTCCATCATCACCCTGCTGAGGCAGGACTTCGAGGCAGGCAGGGGACTCGCGGCAGCAGAGTCCATGTATGATGCCGCACGCGTCGTCGGCAGCATGGTGCGCCACATCTCCGACGTGGACCGTGC
Source organism: Prosthecobacter sp. (assembly GCA_044373575.1). Classification (GTDB taxonomy): domain Bacteria; phylum Verrucomicrobiota; class Verrucomicrobiia; order Verrucomicrobiales; family Verrucomicrobiaceae; genus Prosthecobacter. Next base: position 10,257 of record JBILPY010000098.1, read on the forward strand.
TGCTTTGGAGAAGGACGACATCCGCTTCAATGTGAACCTCATTCTCGGCGGTCAGATCAAAGGTGGGCCGCATGAGCTCTACATGATCTATCCGCAGGGGAACCCGCTCCGCTCCTCGCCCGATGCGCCGTACCTTCAGATTGGCGAGAGCAAGTATGGCCGCCCCATCCTGGATCGCGGCATCAGCTATGAGAGCACCACCATTGATCAGTCGGCCAAGTATGCCCTGCTCTCCCTGGAGGCCACCATGCGCTCAAACGCCACCGTGGGGCCGCCCGTGGATCTCCTGCTTTACAAGGCTGATGACCTGCGTGTGTCCCTCTACCGCCGACTCTACAGTCATGACCCTGATCTGATCGAGATCCACAACGCCTGGGAGAAAGCCCTGCGCCATGCCGTGCATCAGCTCCCCGGCATCCGCTTCAGCGGTGGTGATCCTGGCACGCCGGAGCCAGGCACGGCACCTCCTGAATGGCAGGAGCCGGTGAAGCCAGACGGGCTGTAGGGCGGGGGCGTGGTGCCTGGGCACGCTGGGTGTCGATGCCTGGGGCGGCTCTGTCTTCATGGCAGGGGACGGGCTGGGGGCTGGCTCGAGTCGGCCAGAGGCTGCATGGGTCGATCTACAGGGACGGGGGAGCCATTGGGGTTGGGGGGTGTCTA
>JBILPY010000585.1:0-3323 GCA_044373575.1 Prosthecobacter sp.
CATCGTTTCGATGCGAAGATCACGTTGTTTTGATTCTGACTTCAAAATCAAAACAACGAAGCCACCCGTCCATGGAGCCTGCGGCGACGCAGACTACGCGATGAGATCGTTGAGGAGCCTGCCGCCGTTGACGATGTCAATGGGGCGGACGCCTTCGAGCACGAGACGCTTCTGGGAGTTGATGCCAAGCAGGCGATACATCGTGCGGGCGAGGTCTTCGGGGCCGACGGGATTTTCATCGGGCTCGGCACCGAGGGCGTCGGACTTGCCATAGACGAAGCCTTTCTTCACGCCACCGCCAGCCATCGCCACGGAGAAGACACGCGGGTAGTGGTCGCGGCCATTGGTGGAGTTGATCTTCGGCGTGCGGCCGAACTCTGAACTCACGAGCACAAGGGTGGTGTCCAACATGCCGCGCTCGTCGAGATCGCGGATGAGACGGGCGAAGGCCATGTCGAAGTTCGGTGCCTGGCTGTCAAAGGCACCTTTGATGTTCGAGTGGTGATCCCAACTGCCGTAATTCACCGAGACCATGCGTGTGCCAGCTTCGACGAGACGACGGGCGAGCAGGAAGCGCTGACCGGCGGAGTTGCGACCATATTCGTCGCGCAGTTTATCAGACTCGGCATTGAGGTTGAAGGCTTCACGAGCCTGCGTGGAGCTGATGAGATTGTAGGCGGCGCTATAGAAGCTATCCATCGCCGAGAGGCCGTCGGATTTTTCGGTGGTGCGGAAGTGCTCATCCACGGCGGCGAGCAGACCGCGACGGCGGTCAAAGCGCTTCTCGTCGATGTCCTTCGGGGCGGCGAGATCGCGCACAGTGAAGCCTTTGTCCGCAGGATCACTGCCAAGGGCAAAGGGACCAAACGCGCTGCTCAGGTAACCGCTGCCCTGCTCGGGTGCGAAGACGCTGGGAATGGCGACGTAAGGCGGCAGATTGTTTCGCGAACCCTGCTCATGAGAGATGATAGTGCCAAAGCTGGGGAACTTGATGGCCGGGCTAGGACGATAGCCGGTGAACATATTGTGCGTGCCACGCTCGTGAGCGGCTTCACCATGCGTCACGGCGCGGATGATGCTGATTTTGTCGAGGATCTTGGCAATGTTCGTGAACTTCTCGCCGACGTACTCACCGGTCACGCCTTTGATCGGGCTGTAAGGGCCGCGATAGTCAGGAGCGGCGAAGGGTTTTGGGTCCCACGACTCGTGCTGGGCCATGCCACCGGGCAAATAGATGTGAATGATGGAGGTGGCGATGGGCTTGTAGGACTCCACCGACGGCATGTTGATCGCTGCAGCCTGAAGCTTCATCAACTGCGGCAGTGTGATGCCCAGCCCCGCCATGGCACCGACTTGCAGGAAGTCGCGACGACCCTGGGCGGTGTTGAAGAGGTTGGTATGGTTGCCGGAGCAGAGACGATGCATTTTCATGGGAGGATTCAGTTCGAGGTTCAGAGCGAACCTACGAGGGCTGATCCGTCCTGTTGCGCGGCAGGCTGAATGTAACAATTGCGGTCAACAAGTGCGCAAGAGATGGTGACTCACGCCTCGTCAGGCATCCGGCATCGCCTCAAGTCCCGCAGTAAGTCTTGTAGCCTGAGCAAGATCCTGGCTGGGAGTAGTCCGGCAGCTCACGGTCGTGATTCCAGGGCTCTGTGATGACTTCGAGGAGGCCATGCAGCGGATTCAAATCACCTTGGTTGGCGGCGGATAGAGCTTCCTCGACCTTATGATTGCGTGCGATGAAGGCGGGATTACTGCGGCGCATGAGCTGCGAGACTTCATCACGAGACTGCGGCTGCTGTGAAAGCCGGGTTTGCCAGCGGGCGTGCCAGGCATCGGGCTCGTAGCGGCCTGTGGTGAGGTCGGCGAAGGTGTTGGTGAAGTCAGCATCTTTGTCCTTCATTTGATCGAGCAAATCCTGGATCAAGACGGCGTCTTCGACTTCCTCCGTGAAGATGCCTAGCTTGGCTCTTATGCCGGCGAGCCAGTGCTGTTTGAAGCGCTCTTCAAATTTCGGGATCAGATCATTGGCGATCTCGACGGACTGCTTTTCGTCGTCGTGAAACAGCGGCAGCATGACCTCGGCAAGCCGGGCGAGGTTCCATTGGGCGATGGGTGGTTGCTTGCCATAGGCGTAACGACCGTTGCGATCAATCGAGCTGAACACCATGGCGGGATCATAGGCATCCATGAAGGCGCAGGGGCCATAGTCGATGGTTTCGCCGCTGAGGGCCATGTTGTCCGTGTTCATGACGCCGTGGACGAAGCCGACGAGCATCCATTGAGCGAGCAGCCTGGCCTGACGTTCCGAAATGGCCTCAAAGAGCGCCACGGGATCGTTTTCGATCTCAGAGTAGTGCCGCTGCCGTGTATGCTCGGCGAGTGATCGCAAGGCCTCGACGTCCCGATGAGCCGCCGCCCACTCAAAGGTGCCCACGCGGATGTGGCTGGCCGCCACACGGGTGAGCACAGCACCGGGCAAAGCTCCGTCCTGACGCCAGACTTTTTCACCTGTCGTCACCACCGCGAGGCTGCGAGTCGTCGGAATGCCCAGCGCGTGCATGGCCTCGCTGACGAGGTATTCACGCAGCATCGGGCCGAGAGCGGCGCGGCCATCGCCACGCCGCGAATAGGGCGTGGGACCGGGGCCTTTGAGCTGGATGTCGAAGCGCTCACCATCCGGCGTGATCTGCTCGCCGAGCAAGATCGCGCGACCATCGCCGAGGCCGGTGAAGTTGCCGTATTGATGTCCCGCATAAGCCTGCGCGATGGGCCGTGCGCCGGACGGCAGCATGTTCCCGGCATACACCGCTGCGTCTTCCTGAGGCAGCCCGAGTTCAGAGGCGAGTGCTTCATTAAAGATCACCATCTGCGGGTTCTCCACAGGCGTGGGCTCCACCTCCGTGAAGAACAAGCCAGGAAGCCGGGTGTAGGTATGCTCAAGCCGCCAGGCGGGTGTGGAAATCATGCGTGTTGCTCTGGTAGAGCGTGATTCGGAAGTGGCAAGCGCTGTGGGGTGCGACAATTTGCCAATGTCCGTGCTGAGCGGCAAAGTTCCGTGCCGCAGGTGACGTTCATGTTCTCACTACGCATGACCTACCCCACGCATCCTCTTCAAAATTTCACCCGCCGCGCTTTGTTCGGTCAGGGAGCGATGGGGCTCGGTGGGCTGGCACTCGGATCACTGATGACGAAGCAGGGCTTCGCGGCTCAGGCTCCTGATCCGATGGCTCCCGCGCTGCCGCATTTCATGGGGAAGGCAAAGCGGGTGATCTATCTTCTGCAAAACGGTGCACCATCGCATATCGATCTCTTTGATC
>JBILPY010000586.1:0-3316 GCA_044373575.1 Prosthecobacter sp.
GAAACACGGAGCTGACCATCACCAACTGCCAACGCACCGTCAGCACGCGCGACTGGGATTGCCCGGTGCGCATGGTGCCGCCCATCCCGGCGGACCGGCTGCCCAAGTTCCCCCGCCTTCGCCGCGCCAGCCCGATCACGAAGTTCATCATGGCCGCCGCGCTGGAGGCTTTGGCAAAAGCGGGCTTCCCCAATGGGCAGGGCGCTGGCCGCCTCGGCATCATCCAGTGCATGTTCAACGGCTGCGTGCAGTTCAGCGGCAAGTTTTACCACGAAGTCATCGAGACGCCCGCGCTCGCCAGCCCGCTCATTTTCCCCGAGACCGTTTACAATGCCCCCGCCTCCCACGTGGCCGCTTTCCTCAGCGTGGATGGGCCCGTGACCACCCTCATCGGCGAATCCAGCGCCATCATCGAAGGTGTGTCGATGGCGCACACTTGGCTGACTCAGAAGCTCGTGGACCGTGTGCTCGTCATCGGTGCCGAGGAATGCGACTGGGTCGGTGCCGAGGCCGTGACCTATTATCATCCCGACCTCCGCGCGACCGAAGGAGCAGCCGCCCTGCTGCTGAGTCTCGGCGACACCGGCCTGAAGCTCGCCCACACGCCTGCCTTTGCCTTCTCGAGTGAAAGCGAACGCGCGGAGAAGCTGCGGTGCATTGTTTCTCAAACAGGCCCCGACGAAGTCCGGGTGAGCGGCGAGTCGGGCATCGCCATGCTCGATGAAGCGGAATCCTCCGCGTGGATCACCATCAGTGAACCGTCCCACGTGCGGGACGGGGCTCCGAACATCCTGAAGCCACGCGCCATTTTAGGAGAAAGCATGGGAGCGGGAGGTGCCCTCCAGCTAGTGCTCGCCGCCGAGATCGCCCGCCTGAATGGAGGCAAGGTGCAGGTCACTCTACCCGGCACCCTCTGCGCGGCCTACGGGGCGAGCATTGAGCAGGGCGAGTGACCGAACAAATCACTCCGCCCCGAGCTGGCTCAGATACTTCACCAAGTGCGCGAGCTGCTGCTCGTTCATCGTGGCGGTGAGGCCGTCGGGCATCACGGTGCCGCCGATCTGGATGCTCTGTGTGTCGGAGCGTTTGATGCTCTTCACCTGACCTGTGGCCATCTCGCGGATGGCGATCGCTTCCGCCGTGTCGGTCTGCTTGAAGCCGGTGACGACGCTGCCGTCCTTCATCGTGACCGTCGCGGCTTCATAGCCTTCCTTGATGTTCAGCGCTGGCCAGACGACCTCGGTAATGATCATGTCGATCGGCAAACCTCGGCTGATCGTGCTCAGATCGGGACCGATCTTGCTCTGCGCGACGCCCGGCATGTGGCAGGCGATGCAGCCGGTCTGCTCGTAGATCTTCTTGCCCTCAGCGGCGTTGCCGAAGGTGTTCGCGGCTTTGATGATGTTGCTGACATACTCCTTCGTGTAAGGCGGAAGTGCAGCGTTGATGCCCGCGAGCTTCATGAGTAGCGGCGAGAGTTTCGCGTCGGTCTTGCCGAGGCTGTTCAGCGCCTGGAGCACGAGCTTGGCACTGCTGATCGAGAGTGCTTCGGGCTTCTGCAAAGCACGCGTCAGGGCGGCGTGACCTTCGGTGCGTGCGACCAGCTTGCTCAGCAGCGGTGCGGCTTCCTGCGGCGTCTTGAGATTGGCAAACTGCGTCAACATCCGGCCCACCACTTCATCCGGCTTCATGCTGATCAGGGCATCGAAGGCCTGCGCATGAAGCGGGGCCTTGTCATCAAAGGCGAGATCGCGGATGCGATCGGCGAATGCCTGGACTTTCCAGGCTCCGGCCAGTCGCAGCGCCTGGGCACGCAGCGCGGGATCGCTGTCGGCAAAGAGCGGCTCCAGCAGCGTCTCCGCATCCTTCGGCTTCGCGGTCTTCAGCGCAGCCAGCACGGCGGCGTTTTTGCCACCGCGCTCGAAGATGAATGGCAGGTCCTCCACCGTGGCGACACCGGCCAGCGCCTTGAGCCAGGTCGTCTGCTTTTCGGCATTGCCCTGATGTTTCTCGATCTGCTGGCGGATGATGGCCAGGACATTGCCGGAGGCCGCGTTTGGCTTGTAAGCCACCGCCGCACCCGAGAGGTTTTTGAGGTCGTCGGGGTTGTTTTCCACCCAGCCATTCTGCAGGGCAAAGATCAGATGCTCGTCCTTGTCGAAGCTCAGCTTGCCCGCGCTCAGCAGCGCGGCCCAGAGCTTGTTCGTGGCGTGCAGTGTCTTCGTCAGCGCGTGCAGGTGATAGGCGTTGAACTCCTTGTCGAGCGACCGCGCGGCCACCACGGCGGCGCGGGGATCATTCACATAACTGGCCGCCACGATGGCCTCCAGCCGCACCAGCGCATCTTCATCGGCGATCTGTGTTTCCAGCAGCGTCAGCGCCTCTGGCAAAACACCGTTGCGTGCCCAGGTCGAAAGCGTCCTCGTGGCATAGGCGCGGATGCGGGCATCCGGCGCACGCAGCAGGGACTTCAGCAGCTCGGGCCGCGCCGTCTCGTGCGCTTCATAAAGGGAGAGCGCCTGGAGCCGACGGTAGTCATTGGCGGCGTTTTTGGTTGCCCAGGCATCCACCGCAGCCACGACTTCCTTCGAGTCCTTTTCAAACAGCAGCCGCTTTGACTGATACGCCGCCCAGCGCTCCGGCGAGTCGAGCTGCTCCAGAAGGTCCTCCGTGCTCGCTTTGACGAGATTGGCCTTCTTGACCACCTGCCCGCCTTTGTAACTGACGCGCCAGACACGGCCATGCGCCTTGTCGCGATCCGGATGACGATAGCTGGCCTGATAGTGGCCAATGATCGGGTTGTACCAGTCCGCCACATACAGGGCTCCGTCAGGACCGCAGCGCACTTCCACGGGGCGGAAGACATTGTTCTTCGTCTCGATGATGTTCGGCAGCAGCTTCGTGGAGAACAGGCCGTTCTCGAACTTCAGTTCGTGCTGCTCCAGCAGGTTCGCGTAATAACCACCGATGATGATCCGCCCCTGCATCTCCTTCGGGAAATGGCTGCTGTGCAGGAACTCCATGCCCACCTGCTTGATCGGCGCGAGGCAGAGATTCAGCGCCTGCGCATTCACGGCGAGGTCAGAGCGCACCAGCCCCGGTGTGCTGTAGTAGCTGCCGATGTTTGCCCCGCTTTTGTGGAAAGGCTGGCCGTAGGGCGTGGTCACCACGCCCCAGCAGTTCGCCCCGGCGGAGGACCACTGGAAGAAGGGGTCCAAATGCCCGGTGCGCGGGCGCAGACGCCACACCCCGGCGCGGTTCAGCATCTCCACGCCATACGGAGTCTCCACGCGGGAATAAATGTGATGCCCCTGGG
>JBILPY010000587.1:0-3315 GCA_044373575.1 Prosthecobacter sp.
CCCAGGTCCATCAGACTGGTGATGGGGTCGATGATGACGACGTGCGGCTTGTAGGTGGAGATCTCTTTAAACATCGTCGCCAGATGCATCTCCAGCCCGTAGAGTGAGGGGCGCGCGGAGTGAAAGCGGAGGAGGTCTTTGTCCACCAGCGGCTCCAAGCGCAGGCCGATGGAATGCATGTTGCGGGTGATCTGGTTCGGCGATTCCTCGAAGGAGAAGAACAACACGCGCTCGCCACGCAGGCCTGCGGCTTGGGCAAAGTTCGCCGCGATGATGGTCTTGCCAGTTCCAGAGGTGCCGGTGAGCAGGATGCTGCTGCCGCGAAAGAAGCCCTTGCCACCTAGCATCGCATCCAGCCGAGGAATACCCGTGGCGATGCGCGCGGTGGAGACTTGATGGTTCAGCGCCAGCGAGGTGATGGGCAGCACGTTGATGCCCTCTACACCGATGAGGAAGGGGAACTCATTTGTTCCATGCAGTGAGCCACGATACTTCACCACACGCAGATGCCGCGTGGCGATCTGGTCATTCACCCGGTGGTCCAGCAGGATGACGCAGTCAGACACATACTCCTCCAGCCCGTGGCGGGTCAGGTTCTCACGCCCGCGCTCTGCGGTGATCACGGAGGTCACGCCCTTGTTCTTCAGCCAGCGGAAGAGCCGACGCAGCTCACTGCGCAGGGTGGCTTCATTCGGCATACTGGCGAAGAGCACCTCCAGCGTGTCCAGCACCACGCGCTTCGCACCGATGGAATCAATCGCGTGGCCAAGCCGAACAAACAACCCTTCCAGATCATATTCGCCGCTTTCCTTCATTTCACTCCGCTCGATATGCACGTAATCGACCACGATCATTTGACGCCGCACGAGGCCCGCCAGATCAAAGCCGAGTGAGGCGACATTGGCCGTCAGCTCCGCCTCCGTCTCCTCAAAGACCATCAGCACCCCCGGCTCATCATACTGCACCGCCCCGCGCACGAGGAACTGGGCCGCAAACAGCGTCTTCCCACAACCCGCGCCGCCGCACACGAGCGAAGGGCGCCCGCGCGGTAACCCGCCGCCGGTGATTTCATCGAGCCCTTGGATGCCGGTGGGGCACTTGGGCAGGATTGTTGCCTGTGAGGCGTGCTTGGGGGGTATTCTTTTAATTCGGGATGTTGCTGGTTAAGGGTCGGCTCTTCCCAGCCGGAATCACCAAGTGGCCAGCACCAGATGGGCTCGCGGCGCCTTTAGGTGCCGCCTGGAAAGACCGTTCATTTGGATGTCGCTCATGGTTGTTTTCAAATCGACGCGCAATGCAGGGGTGTCTGGCTGGCGTGTCATTCGGCGGCAGGGTCCACTCCATCACAAATGCCGTCCATGGGGTGAAACCCTACTCTGCCGTGACCTCATGAGCTTCAAAGAAGGTCGGGTTTCACCCCATGGCGGTTGCGTTCATCAGTTCCTAGGATGCGCGGCTCCCGAGACCCCGTCTTGAAACCGCAAAACCACACTACTAAACTCATGAAATCCATCTCAATGATCATCCTGTCAGCAGCGCTGGCAGTCTCCGCCTTCGCTGGCACTCCCTCTGCTAAAAACTCTGGCAAGTCCGTGCAGCCGTACGCTCCACAGGAAGACAATTGCTGGGCACCCGGCTTCACCATGGGAGCCTTTGCTGGCGGATTGTTCCCCAGCCACCGTGATTCAGGCGTGGCTGGCGGCGGTGTGCTTGGTGAGTATTTCTGGACTGAAAACTTCGGCGTTCAAGGCTCCTACGGAGTCTATGCTGCTGACAGCGCCCACCATCAGTTGGACGGTAGCTTCATTGCTCGGGCTCCGATGGGATATATCGCACCCTACCTCATGGCGGGTGGTGGAGTCGGCATGAATGGCTCGAATCGAGGTGACTTCCATGTCGGCGGCGGTCTTGAGACCCGCATACCTAGCATGAACTGCATGGGCCTGTTCCTGGATGGCAATTATCACTTCGCCAGCGGCAATAGCACCGACTTCACCCTGGTTCGTCTCGGCGTGAAGTTTCGCTTCTAAACCCCGGCCTATATCACCATCCATTCTGCGGAGGGAGCCATTTGGCTCCCTCTTTTCATAAAAACTGTGCCTTCAAACATAAGCCAATGAAACCCTACTTAGCCGCACTGATGCTTCCTTTGGCATGGAGCGGATCAAGCTGCTCCACCATGCCTCCGAGTGAGGCGCCCATGGCAAAGCCTGCCGATCATGTTTCCTACTGGGACGGCGATGGCATGAGCGGAGCTCCATCCATTCGCATCAGCCTCTCGGAGCAACGAGCCTACTTTTTCAAAGGTGGGCAGCTTGCTGGAGTGTCGCTTATTTCCTCCGGCCGTGAAGGGCTTGGCACTGTCACAGGAGAATATCGAATCCTCGAAAAAGATGCTGCCCATGAGTCATCCCTCTTTGGCAATTACCTGGATGCGGACGGCAGGGTCATGCAAAAGGACGTGGACACGACTCTGCATCCCAAGCCGGAAGGTGCCCGCTACAAAGGTGCCGATATGCCGCACTGGATGCGCATCGTCTCCGGCACTGGCATGCACGCGGGCTTCCTCCCCGGCTATCCTGATTCTCATGGTTGCATCCGCATGCCCCCCTTCATGGCCGAGAACTTTTTTCGTTCAGTCTCTGTCGGCACGCCTGTGACGATCCTGCCCTGATACAGCTTGGGGAAAACACCCCATACCGTAGCAGGGCGAAAGGCCACATCTTGGGATACTCCATGATCACTCTCCAAACCCTGCTCTTCAATAACCTGGCGACTATCTACGACGCCGAGCGACAGATCGCCGCCGCGCTGCCAATGATGATTGGAGCATCCACGAGTGATGATCTGACCAACGCCCTCCAATCTCATCTGGAGGAAACACAGGCACATGTCAGCAAGCTAAAGCAGATCTTCGACTGCTTCGGCCTGAAGGCGCGGGCCACGACATGTCTGTCGGTTCGTGGCCTGGTGGAGGAGTCGGAGAAGATCTGCCAAGACTATGATGGCTCCCCCGTCATCAACGCCGCCCTGATCGCTGTCGCGCAGAAGATCGAGCATCATGAAATCGCAGCCTATGGCTGTCTGCATGAATGGGCCGGACTGCTAAAAAACAAGGAGGCTGCGGGGCTCCTGTTGGAGATTCTTGAAGAAGAGAAATCCGCCAACAGTGCGCTCACTGACCTGGCACGTGAAAGCAGCAATCAGGAGGCTCTTGAAGAGGCTGATGACGAGGATCTGGATGAAGATGACTCAGCCGCCCAGAAGGATACTCCAACCATATCACGACGCGCACGCGCCGACTAGAACCCACAC
>JBILPY010000588.1:0-3314 GCA_044373575.1 Prosthecobacter sp.
ATCATGGCCATGTAACCCACCTTGGGGCGGCCTCGGTGGATGTTTCCATCGCGGCCGCGCATGGGGCCGGTCACTGTGCCCAGATAGGTGCGCAGGGCGTCGATGATCGGTTCACCATAGGCGATGCGGCCTGCCTGATCCCGGATGAGAGGGCCATAAACATCTTTCCCATAACGGAGGTGGATGCCCGCTGCTGCACTGAAGGCTTCCTGCCCGCGTCCTAGATAGACGCCGCCAACGATGCGACCGCCAGCGCGGTAAAGGCTGCCGAGTTTCTCCTCCAAAGTTCGGGAGAGAATCATGCAGCGCAGTGCCTGGAGAAAATCCTCCCGATATTCGGCGTGAGGATCAGAGGTGACTTTGGTGCTGGAGGGAGCGACTGGCACGGCTGAGGTCTGGAGAGCAAAAACGGCGTTACATCGCCGATGATGAGTGAATGCTTTCACACTCGGCCGGGAATGTCCAGAAAGGAAATCCAGGGGATGGACATGAGGCCTCCCGAATCCACCCATTTCCCGGCTTATTGCCGCAGGAACTCGATCAAATCCGCCATCTGCTCCGGCGTGATCGCTGCTTCCACACCTTCAGGCATCAAGGACGTGCCCGTGCTGGAGATCGATTGGATGTCGCTGCGCAAAAGACTCTCCTGACCGCCATCGACGCGCTTCAGGACCACATTCCCTGCTGTCTCGCTCATCACGAGGCCGCTGAGCGTGCGCCCGTCCTTCGTCTCGATGATGTAGAGCGCGAAGTTCGGCGAGACCTCGCGGTTCGGATCAAGGATGTTCGTGATGAGCTGCTCCGGCGTCCAAGCTTTCACCGTCGCGAGATGCGGGCCGACATCGATTCCCCGACTCCCATGTCGATGGCAGGCCATGCAGGCTAGCTCATAGACTTTGGCACCTCGGGTGGCGTCTCCCTTTGTCGTCAAAGCCGCCAGATACTTCTCGATCACCGCCTTGCGGTTCGGATTCGAGCTATCTCCAAAAAGCTTCGCCACCCGCGCGACGATGTCGGCGTTCTTGTTCCGTCCTAGCGTGGCACGTGAGGCAGCGGACACCTGGGTTTTCGGGATCGTGCCGGATTCGAGCGCCGCCAGCAGGACGGGGATGCGCTCTGCTCGGCTCAGTAAAACGAGCTGAGCTTTGTCCCGCAGCGCAGGCGTGAAGGACTTCCAAGCTCCCACGATGATCTCCGCCACGGCAGGCTCGCGGTAGGTGTTGAGAGCATCAAGGGCGGCGAGTTGGAGTTCGGCGGGCTGAGTGGCGGCGAGGAAACGGGTGAGCTTGGGCATCGCATCCGCAACCAGCATGAGATCGGGAAGTAGGCTGAGTGCAACGATGCGTGATTCAATGGGCAGCTTGGCATCTCCCAATTCGGTGAGGGTGTCGGTCTTGAGCTTTTCCATCCAGGCGCGTGACTCGGCGTCCTTCAGATCTTTGAGTGCGGCTTCATCGAGAGAGGAGGCACTGCGGCGCAGGGCTGACGCGAGTGATTGCACGACGCGACGACTGAAAGCGTCTGGTGCACCGCGGAGCACGAGGTGATGCATGACATGGTAGGGCGCATCAGGATCGCCCTTCTTGAAGGCGCGCCCAATCATGCCAGCTAGGTCCACGAGGAAGCTTTGAAGCGTAGGGGACTGGGCGAGCTTGGGCGATTTCAGCACTATCTCGAATATCGGGAAGGATGATTCCGCGCTGCCAAGCAGGGCGGATTGGAAGATTTGCGGCTGCTGATCATGCTCAATGCAAACCGCACCGAAACGTGGCAGAGCCGCGGGGCTGAAGACGAGGCTGTGAGCCATCAGCGTCTCGATCTGCACCATGATCGAAGCATCGCGCAGCAGTTTATCGGCATCCGTTCGCAGTTTGTAGAGTTCAGCGACTTCACGTGGGGCGATCAGGGCTTCCGGCCTCATGCGCACAGCTTGCTGTCGCACCTTGTCATCCTTGTCCTGCGCGGCTTGCAGCAGCAGGGCATAGCCGGACTGGGATACACCCGCGTCTGCCAGCCAAGCCTTTTTATCCTTCGGCTGGCTGGTTTCACTCAAACGACCTGCTGCACGGAAGTCCACAGTCGAAGCTTTGCCGACAGCTCCAGCCGCTTCGAGACTCCACAGTGCATGAACTTTTCCTTGCGGTGTCTTGGCTTCATTCACCAGACGCTTCAGCGACTCCGATGCCGCCTCATCCTGCCGCTCAAACAGCAGCCTTTGCGCCGTTTCACGGTGCCAGCCGTTGGGGTGGTCGAGGAGGGCCACGAGTTCGGGAGTGGTCGCCCGACTGAGCAAAGTAGTGCGGGGCTTTAGCCCGTCACGGCGGCTGTCCGAGCTAAAGCTCAGGACTACTTTCGGAGCCAGCCGCCAGATCCTCCCGCGATCTCTTCCTTTGAGCAGATCTATACCCGCGTGGATGTCATCAGGGATGCTCCAGGGGTGCTCGATGACTTCGCGATACATGTCGCAGACGTGCAGGCAGCCGTCGGGGGCGTTGGTGAAGTTCACGGGGCGGAACCACACGTCGTCGCTGGTGCAGAAGTTCTTCGTGCCATCGACCTGCACGGCTTTGAAGGTCACTCCATCGGGCACGAGCTTCATGCGGTAGAAGAGATTGCCCGCCACATCGGCCACAAAGGCGAAGTCGCGATACTCCGGCGGATACGCATCACCGCGATAGACGGTGATGCCTGCGGAGGAAGTGACGACACCGGCACCGACGAGTTCGCTCTTCGGCAGATGGCTGCCCTCGCTGCTCCAGCGCTGCGCGCGGAAGTCGCGCCAAGGCTCCACCGGGCTGGTGCGATAGACGGGCAGTTGATCGCCAGCCTCGGCGCAGTCGTTCAGCGGACTCGGGATGCTGACATAGGGATTCCTTTCCAGATAGCGATGCGGGATGACCACGTGCTGGCAGGGATTGCGGATGTTGCACAGGAAGCGGTTGCCCCAGTCATCGAAGGTGTTGCCAAAGCGTGCCCCGCCGCTTTCCAGCCGGATATCGCCCGTGCTGGGATCAAAGCTGAAGTCGTTGCGCTTGATCGGCAGCGGCTTGGAGTCCTTTTGCAAAGGCATCACGTCCTCGCTGCCCTCCGCACGGCGGATCTCACCGCCATTCGTGCCACCGGCGATGTAGATGCGATGATCGAGCCCCCAGATGGGATTGTTCATCACGGCCTGCACGTTGAGCTTCTTCAGGCCGGTGAAGACCTTCTTCCGCACATCGGCCACGCCATCGCCATTCGTGTCCTTCAGATACCAGACATCCGGCGTGGCGGTGACAAAGATGCCACCTTTCCAACAAGCCGCGCCAGTTGGC
>JBILPY010000100.1:0-10773 GCA_044373575.1 Prosthecobacter sp.
GGAGAGGATGGTGCGGAGTTCCTTCTGCCGCGCGCTGCCTTTGTCGGCTTCAAAGGCTGCCTTGGTGGTCCACGGGCAGGGTCCCTTCGCCCAGGCGGGCATCTTTGCGCCGCGTGATTCGAGAAAGGCGGCCAGGGGCGGGAAGCTCTCCTCAAACGGCCCGCGCTTTCCCGCCGGATACCAGATGAAATGCCCGATGCCGAGCGAGGCGAAGTCCTCTCCCGCATTCCAACTCGTCAGCCCCGCGACTGTGCCCGCGCATTCATTCTGCCAGATGCGCTGGCCGACGCGCTGAAGCTGCGCCTGAGAAAGCGAGACCGCCGCGCTGGCGAAGGTGGCGGTGAAGAGAAGGAGTCCGAGGAGTCTGGGGATCATGCCATGCAGAGTAGCGGCAGATGATCTGCCAAGTCATCCAGCATTTTTGCTGTATGCCGGGTTGTGCAGCGTAACTCCATCTCATGCCACGCCGAAAGTCATCCAAGCCAGATCCCGCTCCACCCGAGGATGCGCTGATGGCTGCGCTACACCCCCGGTTGCGGAAGTGGATCAAGAAGGCCTTCGGGCGGCTGACGCAGGCGCAGGAGCTGACTTTGCCGCACATCCTGGCGGGGAAGTCGGTGCTGCTTTCATCGCCGACGGGGAGCGGGAAGACGCTCGCGGGATTCCTCGGCGTACTGGATCATCTGGTTAGGGCGCATGAAGGCGGGACGCTGCGGGACAACATCCACTGCGTGTATGTCTCGCCCCTGCGGGCGCTAACGTATGATATTCAAAAGAATCTGCTTCCGGCGCTGAAAGGCATCGGCTTGGAGGAGGTGATCCGCGTGGGTGTGCGCACGGGCGACACGACGGCTGCCGAGCGCGCGAAACTGAAGCGCAAGCCGCCGCACATCCTGCTGACCACGCCGGAAAGTCTGGCCATCCTTTTGCCACAGGCTGGTTGGGCAGAGACGCTGAGCGAGGTGCGTTTCGTCATCGTCGATGAGCTGCACGCGCTGGCGGAGAACAAGCGCGGGGCTCATTTGATGCTGAGCCTGGAGCGGCTACAAAGGCGTGCCGTGGGAGGACTGACGCGCATCGGCCTTTCCGCCACGGCAGCGCCTCTGCCACTGCTGGCGGAGTTTCTCGTCGGGCGAGGCAGGCCCTGTGAGATCGTGGAGGCACGGATGGAGCGTCGCAGGCGTGTGGAGGTGCTCTCGCCCCTGCGGCGTGATCCGTATCCGCCTGCGGGCTACACGGCGCAGCGGGTGATGCAGGACATCGCGCAGATCGTGGAGAGGAGCCGGAATGTGATCGTGTTTTGCAACACTCGCAGCAGCACGGAAAGCATCGCCATCCGGCTGAAGGATGCGCTGCCAAAACTGGCGTCGAAGATCGAGGCGCATCATGCCTCGCTGGATCGTGATGTGCGGTTGGAGGTGGAGGATCGGCTGAAGAGTGGCGAGCTGCGCGCCGTGGTGTGCAGCACCAGTCTGGAGCTGGGCGTGGACATCGGCAGCGTGGACTGCGTGGTGATGATCTCGACGCCGAAGGGCATCAACCGCGCACTGCAACGCATCGGCCGCAGCGGGCACAGCATCCACACGGAGAGCCACGGCATCCTGGTGGCGACAAACGTGAACGACCTGATGGAATGCATCGTCTGCGCCGAGATGACACGGGCCGTGCAGCTCGATGCTGTGCGGCTTTTGGAAAGGCCCCTGGATGTGCTCGCGCAGCATCTCGTCGGCATGGCGATGGAGGGCGGCTACACCCGCGAAGAGGTATTGAAAACGGTGCGGTCGGCCTTTGCGTTTCGTGATCTCACCGAGGTGGAACTGGACCGTGTGCTGAACTATCTGGAAGGCGGTGGCAGGTCGCTGGAGAAGCAGTATCGCGAGAACTTCGGGAAGATCATCTGGGTGGATGACCGGCTCGCCGTGCCGAGCAAAAAGGTGGAGCGCGAATATCTGGTGAACGTGGGCGTCATCCACACCGAAGGTATGGTGAGCGTCATCCTCGGCAAACGCCGCCTCGGGCAGATCGAGGAGAGCTTTCTCAAACGGCTGAAACTGGGCGACATCTTCGTTTTGGCCGGGCGCACGGTGCGCCTGATCGAGACCGGAGTCACCGAAGTAAAGGTGGAAGATGCCGTGGGCAGACTGCCCACCGTGCCCGCCTGGAATGCGAACAAGATGCCACTGGCTTCGGGCTTGGCGCGTGAGGTCGCGAAACTGAGGACGGAGCTGGCTCACCGGATGGAAGCTGAGGAAAAAGAAGACACCGCTGACTGGCTGGTGGAGCGCTACGAGATCTCACAAACGAATGCCGAAGCCATCCTGCGGCATTGCCGCAACCAACTTCGAGTCTCTCGCATCCCGACGGATGACACCTTCCTCATCGAGCGCTTCGTCGATGATCGTGAAGGCAGCGACTCAGACCTCGTGCACTTCTTTTTCCACAGCCTCATCGGACGGAGTGCCAACGATGCGCTGAGCCGGATCATCTCGCATCGGCTGAAGGAAGCCGTCGGTGGGAACACGATGGTGACCATCGACGACTATGGCTTCATGCTCACGCTGAAGAGCTTCCAAGATCTGGAACTGGAGGCGTGGAAGGAAATTTTCCACATGGGCGATCCCGCCCAAGACATGCACGCCGCCCTGGAGCACAGCGAACTGGTGAAGTGGAACTTCCGAGGCGTGGCGCAGACGGGGCTCATGGTGCCGCGCAACCGCCCTGGCAAGGAGCAGCGGCTGAAGAGCCTGCGCTGGAATGCCGAGATCCTCTTCCGCGTGCTCTGTGAGCATGAGCCGGATCACCCGATGCTCGTGCAGTCCTACCGCGAATCCACGCATAGCTACCTCGATCTGCCACGCGCCATCGAATTCCTTCAACGTGCGCCGGCTCTCGAATGGCACCTGGTGGAGGTGCCCGTCGTCAGCCCGTTCTCCTTCGGCATCTTCGCGAGCAAAATCAAAGAGGGCATGATGCTCGAAGATCCCGAAGAGGCCATCGAGCGACTTTGGCGTGAATTTGAGCGGAAGACAGCCTGAGTTGGGCCAGTGGCACTACTTGAAGAAAGCCTCCTTTGTCACAGTGGGAATCCGCCAGACTACATGGGGAGAGGATC
Organism: Prosthecobacter sp.; assembly: GCA_044373575.1. Classification (GTDB taxonomy): domain Bacteria; phylum Verrucomicrobiota; class Verrucomicrobiia; order Verrucomicrobiales; family Verrucomicrobiaceae; genus Prosthecobacter. The sequence goes on from JBILPY010000100.1 coordinate 3,113, forward strand.
GAGGCCTTCCCCCTCAGTCCGCCCATGTATTCGCTGTTCAAATTTCTCACCGCCGTCGCCATCGCCACCTTTGGCATTTGGTATGTTTTCCAGTATGACAGCATTACCGAGTTGACGGGCGGAGTGGCCTTCTTCTGCGTGATCGCAGCTTTATTGCTGCTGACATGGGACCCAGAGTTCACCAAGAAGGACTACATCGTCCATTACAAGAACCTCAAGTGGCTGCCGCCACTGTCGAAACCGTCGTTTTTGGCCTGGAATTGAAGGCCGCACGGTAGGCGGTGATTATCATGAGGAGACAGGCGACCAGGGACTTTGGTCCAAGCATGATGGCACTAAAACCAGTAACCGGGATGAGCCTGGCATTCTTCCCGGAGATTGAATCCCATGGGATGAGTTTCTGCCAGATCTCCACCAAGGAGCCGCTGGTGACATCCAGGGCAGCCTGACCTGTGCCAAGAGTGCTTTGCTCAGCTTCGGGCGATGTCGGAGCGTCACCGTTCCGACTGCCCACTGAGGCGATGGAAGCTTCACTGACAGTTTCATACATGTTCATGATGCCCGCCACCGTGAGCGAGTTCACGGTGGCAACTCCAGCCACCACCGTCAGAGCAGCAAACTGACCAAAGCGGATATCCTGACCATCACCCGCCACACGGAACATCCGCCCCACAGCATGGCCGAGGGCCAGCGTGCCGCAGATGAAAAAAGGCCATCTGAAATTACACACAAAACTGTAGGCGATGATGGTGACGAGAAGGGCCACGAGCGCCGCAATCACCGCTGCCAGAAGACTTGGCTCTTCGGGCATTTCTTTGGGATGAAGGTGCGTCGTCCCCACTGGGGCATCCACCAGGCGGGAGACAAACTCATCACCCTCCGGTGATGTTACCATGTTCAAGGTCGCCTCTGAATTCTCGGACACCTCGCTGCCATAAATCAGTACCAATGAGCCAGCCGTGATGACGTCACCATCCTCGAGCTTGGCGGTCGTCACAGGCTGACCGTTGATCAGCAGAAGGGACTGGGCCTGGAGCTTGCGGATCGAGTGTCCCTGCCCCGTGGTTGTGATTTCGAAGTGCCACGGAGCCAGGCCGGCGATGCCAGCGAACGGAATTTCAGCCGTCGGATCACTGCCCACCCGCACCACCTTCTGTTGAAGGGAGGTGGCGAGGCCGCTTTCGGCAACGAGGCAGGCTGTCATGGCGCTAATTAGCCTCCCCTTGGAATCACGGGCAAATCTTCATTCATGACGGAAGTCCGTCTTCTCGTCACTGGAGCAACCCTGGACTGATGTGGCACGCTTCATTCGGGAATGGCAGATGGCCGCTCGAAGCTGATACTCGTGGAGGTGGTGCCCGCGCTCTGGCTGGTAAGCTGCGGCACGATGCCAAATCCGGCACCGATGATGGCTCCCGAAGTCTCTGACAAAGGCGTCTGGCGCAGGACACCGCTGAAGTTCACGAGGCGCTTCGTGCCGCCATCGGACAGGTTGAAGCTGCCGGAGAAGGCTCCGGTGGCCGCTGTGACGGTGACTTTGTAGCCGCTGGGGTTCGCAGGCGACACGGCGGGAAGATTCACAGTGACGAGCCCTTTGCCATCCATGCGCAGCAGCGTGGGGATGCTGGGGGTGAGGGCGCTGACGGCACTTTCAAACACGGGCTCGATGTCTCCCGTGTTATTCAAACCAAGCGGCACCAGCAGGGTGAAGACGGGGGCCTTCGTCGTCGGTGGTAGCCAGGGGTCCATGGTGATGGCGCAGGCAGACTCCGGGATGCCATCGCGGTAGTTGGCGTCTTTGGTGGAGGGCACGGGGGCCGCCTTGGCCCAGTAGAGGAAAAGGTTATCCGCCAGGGTGATGAGGCCACGCCCAGTGAGGCCGGGATCGAGGTGCTCCTGAGGTTCAATCCAGGCCGCGCAGTAGCTATTCAGACGGCCCGTGTAAGGCATCAGGTAGAGGCGGTAGCCTGCATTTGCATCGGGCAGAAGGGATGCAGTGATCTTCGTACCATCAGCAAGCGCACCCACAAGGGTTAGCTTGCCCTTGGCATCGATGGCAGCGGTCGCGTGACCGTGGCCATTGGGTTTTGGCAGAACATTCTCGGCGCTGTCCGGGGCAAAGATCACCGTGTGAGCACCGGCGTAGGTCACCGGTGGCTTGCCACTGTAGAGCTGAAGCTTTTTGCCTGAGGCGATGGTGCCCAAAGTAACCTCTGGCGGCCCCCCTCCTGACGCGTCACGGTGACGGAGAATTCCGCGTTCAGAGGAATATCACCCTCAATTTGATAGACCACATTGCCGACGACGGCAGGGATTTCGAAATGGCCGTATTCGGAGCCGAAGTCGAGCCCGAGCTGGCCTTTGAAAGGCACAGCGGCGGCTTGTTTCGAGGTCGTGAGCTTACCTGTCAGATCGCGGCTGCCTGCGGCGACGGTGAACTCCACCTTGGCCGTTGGCAGATTGCTGACCGGATCGGTCACAATAGCCTCATACTGCCCCGCCCAGCTTTCGACCTTCAGGTTTCCGTTCACATAGACGAGGTTGTAGTTGTTTGAGGCACCGCCGGCAGCTGTGATGGGGTAGTTGCCGCCTGGGCTGGTGGTGGTGGCCTTGGTGGTGACTGTCGGCGCTTTGGTGAAGGCATTGCCCGCATGGTCGCTGCCGAGGAAGCCGGAGTAGGCGAAGGTGAGCGCGGGGTTGAGCTGGCCGATGAACTTGCGCTTGTCATCGGCGACGACGAGCAGCGGTGCTTTATTGACGACGAGGGTGCCGGCCTTTTTGATGGCAGCAGCTCCGGTGCCGGAGACGGCTTCAACCGGGTAACTGCCTGCCGCTGTCGGTGCCGTGGTGCCTTTGACCTTGTTGATCGTGTAAAAAACGCTGTCTGCCATGCCACCAACGACGCCAACGTCCTTCGGCATGCCGTCGTAGGTTTGGAGAAGATCGGTCAGCGTCAGCGTCATGGCCGCGGCATTCACCTTGAAGGACTGCGGCACGTCTTTCGCCGCCAGGAAGTTGATATTGCCAGCCTGCGTAGCGGTGATGGTCACATTACCCGCTTGGCCAGAAAGCGTCACCGTACTGCCCGCGATGCTGGCGATGTTCGCTCCGGAGGTTACTGTCAGTGTCACCGGCAGACCCGAGGTAGCCGTGGCGCTGATACCGAAGGCGGATTCATTTGCGAAGCGTGGAGGAAGCGCGTTGAAGATGATGGTCTGCGGCAGCGGTGCGGCTACGCCTGCGAAGACCTCAAAGGTCTGCTCCACCGGAGCCGCTGCCAGATAATCCACACTGCCTTCCTGCTCGGCGCGGACGGTCACGGTTCCGGGCACACCCGTGAGGGTGAGCAGGTTACCATCCACGTTTGCCGGGCCTGCAATCACGTCATAAGAAACCGTCAGGCCGGAGTCAGTGCTGGCGCTGAGCAGGAAAGGTGCGCTACCTGTGGGGCGGTCAATCAGTGGCGCGAAGCTTATCGTCTGCGTCTCTAAGGGGACAAAGATGTTCAGTGCGTTGGGCGTGGCCGGGTCGAAGTCGTCGTCACCTGCCTGGGTGGCGGTGACGACGATGGTGCCTGCGCCCAGGATGGTGAGCTTGTTGTCTATGAGAGTCGCATTGCCGCTGGTGACGGCATACGCCACCTTCAGCCCTGAGGTGGATGTCGCGTTCAGAGTGAAGACATTGTTGGGGGCCTTGAAGGTCGGGTTGGTTACGACTGGGAAGGTGATGGTCTGGGAGCGCGGATCCGTGCCGTTGAGCACGACGAACTTCGATCGAGTATTGACGCCATCGTTGTAGGTGAAGTTGCCGCCGATGAAGATGCGGCCGTTTTTGTCCAGCTTGATGGTGTTGATGATTTGCTGGCTGAAATTGGAGCTGACATTAAAATTGTCGTCTTTCGTCCCAGCCAAGTCGGTGAGGAAGCAGGTGCCGTAGGCACCCGACAGCAATTTGCCATCCACTTGTTGGGCGACTGCCCCGACTGCCCCGAATGCAAGGGAGTGACCCGTCAGAGAATATGGAATAGTCGCCCCCGTGGCGGCATTGAAGCGCTTGACACCCGTGTTTGCACCCACCAGCAGACTGCCATCAGCGAGCTGAATGACGGAGTAGACGATGGAGCTGAAATCTGTGGGAGGAAATGGCTTGAAGGCCGCGTCACGGCTACCACTGGCGGAAACCTTGATGAGTCGTCCCAGATGTGCGCCGGGGAGCGGAAACTTGCCGGGAAGAATGGCAGGCCAGTAGTTGGTGATGCCGCCGACATACATGGTGCCATTGGAGAGGCGTAGAATGGTGTGGACATCGTTATCAGCACCCGAGGTAAAGCTGGTATCGAGCGTTCCATTGGTCTTCAGTTTGGCCATGCGTTTGACAGCAGCGGACGTGACCCCTCCGACGGTATTAAATTGGCCACCGATATACACAGAGCCATCTCCTGTGGGTGCTAGGGCTAGCACGCTGCCAGTCGGCCCTGAAGTGGCAGTGTCAAAGACGGTGTCGATGGCGAAGGTGGAAGTCAGGCGTGCGACTTTCTTGCGCGGTACTGGCGTGTTTCCGATGTAAAGATTATCGAAGTCGCCGCCGATGAAGATGCGGCCTGCAGAGTCCACAGCTAAGGCGCGAACTCTGGAATCAGCCGTTGGGAAAGTCAGGTCGATCGTGCCATTGCTGAGGATGCGCACGAGCTTGGAGCGGCTCTGGGCCACCGTGCCCACGGGGATCGTCACGCTTTGAAATTCACCACCCACGATGAATGATCCATCCGGCAGCGGGAGGACGGCATTCACTTCATTGTTGAAGGTGGGCCAGTTCCCTGGAGCCAGTTCGTGCGGATGAGCCGCGTAGGAGAGAGCCGATGTCAGGCTCACGAAGGCTGCGAGGAGGAGTGCGGAGGAGTGTTTCAGCGCCATATCGTCAGGGGGGTATCAGTTGCGATAGTATGTCGAAAGCTTGTTTTGGGAAGCTCCTGATTGAATTCCTTTTTCTGCGCAAGTTTCCTGCCACCAAGCATCCACTCAGGGAAAAGAGGGTCGGCGGTTCTTTATTGTCTGTGCCGCCACACTCCACGCCGCTAGCATCACCTCGAAATCAAATTCCTCTTATGAAACACATCACGACACATCTTCTCATGGCATCGCTGTTTCCCTGTGTCTCCGCGATGGCACAGCTCAAACCCATTAACGACGGCATCAGCAACACCCTGCTCATCAGCGAGCGTGAAGGCAGCTACGCCAGCCAGGGCGGCAACAAGGCCACGGCGGAGTTTGGCGAACCTAACGTTGGCGGACTGCCGGCGAAACACACGGTCTGGTATCGCTATGTAGCTCCGACAAACGGGCGCTACATTGTGGAGATCCCAGACACTCCGAACCTGCGCGCCGAGCTGCGCTATCCCGGCAATCCGGCCACCACGATCCCGCTGCAAACTTTCGTCGATGGCACGAGCAACACCCTTTTCCCGAACACCGAGAAGCTCTCCGTGAACCTGGATCGCGGACAGACGGTGTATCTCGTGGTGGATGCCGCGCAGCCCTTCGGCTTCTCCTGGCGCTTCGTGCAGGTGATGAACAATCATTGGCATGACGCCGAGACCATCGAGGGTAGCGGTGGCACCATCGTGCGTGGCAATCGCGGAGCGACGAGCAACCTCAAGCAGATCGGTCTCGGCATCGTCGAACCTGCGATTTGGTTCGAGTGGACAGCCCCGAGCACAGGCGACTACTACCTGGATCTCGTGGGCTCGCGGCAGTGGGATGGCACCACGTTTGATGGCTTTGGCCTTAAGGTCTATGACGGCAGCACAGGGGCACCGGTCAGTGTCATTGCCTCAGCCTCGGGCAGCAGTCTGGACAATTCCACCCGTGTGCCCATTTCCGCCACAGAGGGGCACGTTTACTACATCGCCTGCACCAGCGGCCCAGGCTCACCCGACAGCCAGATCTGGCTTTCCTGGTATCCGCAGGGCAGCCCCGGTGTGCTCGCCTGGGCTCAAAATGAGTACCGAGTCTCAGAGGCTGATGGGGTGGTGAATCCATGGCTGCTCAAACTGCGTGGTGATGGCGATGGCAGCGTGCAGCTGATCAGTGAAACCATTGATGGCGCGGTGCCGGCTGTCGGTGGAGACGATTTCCAGATCCCACTGAATGTCCTTCTGGCCCTGGGTGATCGCGCCGAGCAGGTGCCGGTCAGCATCCTCGCCAACACCACGGCGGAGAGTGAAGAGACATTCGGCATCGGGCTCACGAATCCCACCGGCGGCCTCGACATCGCCGACGGCACCAGCAACACGGTCTTCATCAGCGAAGAGATCGACCAGGGCGGCTACAGCCTCACTTGGAGCGAAGTAAGAGTCAAAGAAGGCCAGACCGCTTACATCGAGCTACGCCGCCAACGCGCCGGAAACCGCCAAATAGCCGTGGGCTGGCGTGTGAACTCAGGCACCTGCCAGGCAGGGATCGACATGCAGTCCATCTCCGGCACTGCCTATCTTTCGCCCGGACAGCTATCCACCAGCATCGCCGTGCCCGTTTATCAGGACCGTGCTTTCGAGGGACCGGAATACTTCAACGTCACGCTCACCGACAACCCCCAGCTCGGCTCAATCACCGATGGCACGAGCAACACTATCGTGATTGTTGAAGATGATGACTTCTTCGTGCCACTGCCCGGCAGTTATTGTGGATTGCTCGACACCCAAGGCTGGGGCGCTTTGATCAAATGCACCGTCACCGGCATCGGCGGAGCCAGTGGCACGGTGGACTACATGGGCACCAGCTATCGCTTCAGCGGCAGCTTTGATGCCAGTGGGCAGCTCGTCGCCAGCTTTGCCCGGAACAACCGTCCCTCCATCGGCATGAGACTGCGCTTTGCCGAAGGCTGGGCACGCTGCGCAACCTCCCTCCGTGATCCTGAAGGTGATTGGTCTGAAGGCTACATCCGCTACCTGCCCTACAACGGTAAAACCAGCATCGCCCCGCAGGTCGGCAGCTACACCATTCTATGCGGAGGCATCGGCGGCGACTCCGTGGCTGCACCCGCCGTGATGACCAGCGTCGTGCTCGGAGACGGCAGCGTGCGCTTCATCGGCCGCACGGCGGATGATCAGGCCTTCACCTCCTCCAGCCGCATCGGCCAGTCAGACCCAGACGGCCTCATCGCACGCGGTGAGTGCGCCTTTTTGGTGCCGCTTTATGGCAAAACTGGGAACTTCTACGGCACCTGCGACTTTGGCCTGGGCAGCCAGTATCCTGGTGCCTCCACGACACTCGGCTGGCTGAAGCCCTGGCGTGCCAAGGATGCCATCTACCCTGCCCTGCCCTTCCAAAACATCACCTGTCAGGCCGTGCGCTTCACACCTCCCACAGCAGGACAGACCGTCATCCCGATCACCGATGGCAGTGTGCGCTTCATCGGCAGCAACTCCACGCTCGACGGCACCAGCAACACCTTCCTGCTCGGTGAGCAAAACAAACTCAAAGTCACCACACCGAACAATCCCAACAATTGCAGCCTCACGCTGGACTCCAAAACCGGCTGGTTCAGCGGCAAAATCACCCCGCCCGGCAATCTCAAGCAGATCAGCTTCTACGGCGTGATGCATCAGGGTAACTACAACTCCGGCCGCGGCTTCGTCCCCAGCAACGGCGGCTCCGGTGACG